>DATNPT010000155.1:0-6103 GCA_036703075.1 Chroococcales cyanobacterium | reverse complement strand
CATCATCCAAGAGAACCTGCGTTCCTGGCTTTGCCTCTTCGGCAACGTAGGGATAATCGATAGACACGGTGTTCGGTCGATCGGTAAATTCTGCGATCGGTACCAGTGTGAGAAATTCCCCTTCGACTAAAGTTATCCCCTGATCCGGCAACTGACCCACCCGGATTTTCGGACCCTGGAGGTCTTGAAGCAACGTGAGCGGATTGTCTAATTCCTCTGAAATTGATCGCAACAGCTTGACCATCCGACCATGGTCTTCGTAACTGCCGTGGGAGAAATTGAGCCGTGCCACGCTCATTCCCGCTAGAATCATCTGCCGAATTACTTCGGGGGAACTGCTAGCCGGACCGATTGTTGCAACAATTTTTGTACGGTGAGTTAGGGGCTTCATAGGAAAAGTTGGAAGAGGGACAAGGGAGACAAGGGGAACAAGAGAGACAAGGGAGAATCTTCTGCCATACCTCTCTCGTCCCGGCAATTATTTCAGTGGTGAAACGTCAGGTTCAAAGCCTGCTGCTATAGCAATCCTTCCTTGCGAGCCATTGAGATCATCAGGTCAACGACGCGGTTGGAGTAGCCCCACTCGTTGTCGTACCAAGAAACGACTTTGAAGAAGTTCGAGTTCAGCTCAATCCCAGCCCCCGCATCAAAGATGCTGGAGCGCGGATCGCCCTGAAAATCAGTAGAAACCACCTCCTCTTCGGTGTAGCCCAATATGCCAACCAGTTCACCCTCGGAGGCTTGCCTCATGACTTCACAGATTTCTTTGTAGCTGGTGGCTTTCTCTGTCTTGAACGTCAGATCGACCACAGAAACATCAGGAGTGGGTACCCGGAAGGCCATACCCGTGAGCTTGCCTTTCAACTCAGGTAAAACCAGTGCAACAGCTTTGGCAGCTCCAGTTGAGGAGGGAATAATATTTTGAGCTGCGCCGCGTCCACCCCGCCAGTCTTTCTTGCTGGGGCCATCAACGGTCGGCTGTGTAGCAGTCATGGCGTGAACCGTTGTCATCAATCCTTCGGTGATGCCGAAGGTGTCATTCAAAACCTTCGCTACGGGAGCTAGACAATTCGTGGTGCAGCTAGCGTTGGAGACAACCTCATCCTTGGCTGGGTCAAACTTATCGTGATTGACACCGACTAGCAGCGTGGAAACTTTATCCGGGTCTTTTGTGGGAGCGGAAATTACGACACGCTTAGCTCCTGCTTTGAGGTGGTTTGAAGCACCATCGTAGGTCGTAAATAGACCTGTAGACTCGACTACATAATCAGCCCCTAGTTTCCCCCAAGGCAGCTCAGCCGGATTCCGGACGGACATGCATGGAATAAAATTTCCATCCACTGCAATGCCGTCTGGCTTAGCGTCAACTTGACCCTTAAAGATACCGTGGGTTGAGTCGTACTTGAATAAGTAAGCTAAGTTATCGGGAGGCACCAAGTCGTTAATGCCAACAATCTCGATGCGTGGGTTATGCATTGCTGCACGCATAACGAGCCGTCCGATGCGACCAAATCCGTTAATAGCGACTTTCAAGGTCATAATAAAAATTCCTTGTCACTTCTGAACTGCTATCAACGTTAGCGCTCAACTTTCAAACCAGCGCTTGCCTGAATGTATTCTTCCAATTCGATCGCAACTAGGTAGTTTGCCAGATGTTGTGGTAATAGTCTTGAATTGAGCGAGCGCACGAAAGCTTGGTCCTTCGTGCCGCCTTGAGAATGGACATCCGCGTCCAGTCGATCGAGCACTTCCTGAGGCAAGTTGCATCCAATCGTAGTATTTCGGTAAAGCAGGTTCTCTAGGGTTGGGGGAGACCTCTGTAATCCCAGAATTTGGCTAAAGAGTTGAAAGCACCATCAACACGACTGACGATCGCGATTCAACACGGTATCCATCTCCTTCAATGCTAGGTGCAGTTTCGCGATCGCAAAAATCTTTAGGGCTTGGCAATGCTGTGTCTACTATCCTGTGCCAGCGCTCTCCACTACCTAATGGGGGTATCTCAAAAGTCAAGGGTTCCCAATAGGCGTTGAGCATAACGTGCAAACGCTCGCCGTGAAGTGGACAGCGTAGTGTAAACGCTAGGCTGTGGGAATTGACCCCCCAATCCGGCTGCCCCAACTGAACTCCATGCCAAACAATGTGAGGCGTCCAGCTACTATAGGTTACTTCTAAAAGCTTCTCCTGTTGGAAGATGGTTAGAGACTGAGTAAAGTGAATCAAACCCTTGACAAAACGCAGCAAATCTGCGTTCTTCTCTAAGCAGTTCCAGTCAAACCAACTCAGCTCATTATCCTGACAATAGGCGTTATTGTTGCCTTTTTGCGATCGCCTTACTTCATCTCCCATCAGCAACATCGGCGTTCCTTGGGAAACAAACAGAATCGTCAAAAAGTTCTTGATTTGCCGAAGGCGCAAGGCCTCAATGGCAGGGTCATGGGTCAGTCCTTCGTGTCCGCAGTTCCAACTAAAGTTATCGTTGGCTCCATCGCGGCTCTCTTCAAGATTTGCCTCGTTATGTTTGTGGTCATAGGAAACCAAATCGTTTAGGGTAAAACCGTCGTGGCAAGTGACAAAATTAATACTGCGATGCGGTTGATAGTTGGGTTGCGTATAGATGTCAGGACTGCCCAAAATCCGATCCGCTAACCGAGTAACCATCCCAGGCTCGCCCTTGACAAAACGGCGCACATCATCCCGAAATGGGCCATTCCACTCCGCCACATGAGCGCTACTGCCAACGAACCAACCAACCTGATACAGCCCTGCCGCATCCCAGGCTTCAACCATCATCTTTGTTTCTACTAGGATGGGGTCTGTCTCCATGACCCAGAGAACGGGAGGTCTTTCCAGGGGAATGCCATATAAATCTCGGGACAATGCCGATGCTAAATCGAAGCGGAAACCATCCACATGCATCTGAGCAACCCAGTACTGAAGGCTGTCAATAATCATGCGAGCCACAAATGGATTCTCGGCTTTTAGCGTATTGCCGCATCCACTATAGTTGCTGTAGTGAGCGGGATTTTTGTCCAGGATGTAGTAAGCTTGGTTTTCCAACCCCCGAAAAGATAGAGTGGGTCCCGTATGGTCGCCTTCTGCGGTGTGATTGAAGACGACATCTAAAATCACCTCGATTCCTGCTCGATGCAATGCCTTAACCATCTCGCGGAACTCATCCACAGGTCCGAGGGGATCGCGGCGGAAACTATAGCCTCTATGAGGCGCAAAGAAGCCAATGGTGCTGTAGCCCCAGTAATTCGTCAGTCCAGTTCGTGCATCCTGTTCGTCAAACTGGTGTACCGGTTGTAATTCTACGGCAGTGACGCCTAAATCCTTGAGGTAAGGAATTTTCTCTACCAATCCAGCATAGGTACCGCGTTTATCGGGAGAGACGCCAGAGTTGGGATTGCGGGTGAAGCCACCGACATGGAGTTCATAGATTGATGTCTTGGTATAGGGAGTACGGGGAGGGGTATCGCCCTCCCAGTCGTAGCCCCTAGCATCTACAACAACGCCCTTGAGTGAGTGAGCGCTGTTGTCACCAGGACGAGATGCGGCTTCGCGGCTGTAATTCTCGTCCCCCACAATCGCTCGCGTGTAAGGGTCGAGTAATATCTTACTGCCATCATATCGATGACCGAGTTCTGGGGAAAACGGTCCATAAGCACGGTACGCATAAATCTGTCCTGCACCAATTCCTGGCACAAAGACGTGCCAGTAGTAGAGAGTTTTATTCTGTTTGGGGTCGAGCTGAATAATACGCTCTGGCTTGGATGCATTGGGGTCATCAAATAGCAACAACTCCAATGCCTTACTGTTTTGAGAAAAAATGCTGAAGTTTACACCCTTGGGGTAGACGGTTGCTCCTAGCGGAAAAGCTTTGCCGGGTAGAATTTCGGAATTCACAGTCGATTAATTGCGTCCGTTTGCGACTAAGGAGTGGTAGAGAAAGGGCTGTGGTTAATTAGTAGTTGCATCGATATTATTTATTGACTATGCAATGCACGCTTAAACGTCACAGACCATTGAGTGATGTCTAAAAAATTTTTCCGCGTCCCCCTGCCAGTCTCAACCAACAACTTACGACCACACCACCAACGTTCACTAGCAGAGCAGGGATTACCTGAGCAAGTTTGACACGTCTGCATGCATGAGCGCAATATCTGGATCGCGTTGAATGGCATGATAGTAGCGCTGCTCTCGTGTTGTTCCTGCTTCGGCAGGAGAAACCAAGGAACAGGCTTCGTCTAACAGTTCATTCGCTCGCTCCAAGGTTATTGGCTCCTTTGCACTGAGGGCTTCATCAATCTGGACGATAAATTGAGAAAACGGACGCAGCCAGCTAAACCATTCATCTTCAAGAACAAGCTGAAAAAACTCTCCTTTCGAGCGAATGCGTCCGTGAAACTGCTCGTAAACATCTCGTTCTGAATGGAGTAGTGCTTTGTGAAGGCGGAGTAATGCAGCACGTACCTCGCGCAGGCGTTGGAATGAGGAATCGAGAGAAGTAGGGGTTGAAGACATCGATCGGGATTGCACTCGCTACTCTCTTCATCTTGTCATACTGGCTCCACTCATCGACGCGATGGGTCCGGCTGTAACAGACAGAGGAGACTATGCAGTCATTTGGCGCTAAACTCTGAGGGCAAGTATCTACTCGATTCGGTTGATTATGGAGAGCTACCGAGTTATTTCAGAACTGAATGAGCAGCAAATTTCAGATTTGACGGACTTATACAAAAATGAATTCTGGAGCCAAAATCGAACTCAGCAAGATGTGGCGAAAATGCTGACGGCTTCTGATATCGTAATCGGATTAGTAGATGAATGCGATCGCCTCGTTGGTTTCACTCGCGTCTTTACTGATTTTGTCTACAGAGGAGTGATTTTCGATGTGATCGTTAAGCCAAGTCACAGAGATCGGGGTTTAGGTAAAAAGTTACTAGATTTAGTCGTCGATCATCCTCAATTGCGATCGGTTGAATATCTGACTTTGTTTTGTCTACCAGAGATGGTGCCATTTTACGAACGCTGGGGCTTTACCAATGAACACGGTGGACTGCAACTCATGCTTCGTCCTACTGAGGGACTCACTTAGGCAATTGCTTTCTATTTTTTTGTGTAGGCGATCGCATCTTTGCCTTAATTCAGTAGAACATCATATCCTACCTGTGAACTTCTCATGAGTTTGCGAATGAATTGATTTAGACTTCACTCTCTGGGATTTGTGTTGGTGTTTTGAGTTTAAGCAACGAAAACAATGTATTAGTCTGTAAGCACGTACATAGTTTTATAGATGCTGGCTCATTTGGCTTTAATTCATATTGACCAGTTTTAATTTCTTCTCGAATCTTATCGCTCAAGCCACTGAACTTCGATATGTCTTTCATCAGGTCTTCAAACATACCTAGCGGGAGTAATATGCTCTCAACCTCTACATCATCCTCACTGAACACAATTGTTTCAAATCTAAATTTATAGCCAGACCATTTAATAGTCGGTAATCGCTCTACTGCTCGCTGTAAGTTATCTGTTATACAATTTCTTTCTGGGTCGGGATTTTTCTGTCCATGATTTATCCACCAGTAGACATTATGCCTAACAAAATGTTTTCCATTCGTGTTAGTACATATCTCTATTTCAATATCATCTACATATAAGAACTGGCGCGTCATTACTCTCAATTCACCTTCAGGCATTTGTTCTAACTCCTCGCAAAGTTGAACTTCGACAACATCTTTACGCTTCTGCTCACTAGGCTGATGTTGATTGGTCATTTCTATAGGAATAGGGTCATTTTCTAAGGCACCTAAACCTGAACTCTCTTCTTCTGGTGCATTTACTAGAAGTGTTTCTAGCTGTTCGCGGTTAAAAGCCATAAATTCTACACCAGCAACAGTCCTACGGGTCGAATGATCCATAAAGTGGACTAAACCTTGCAATGGACCAAGGTCTATTCTTATACCGTTATACTCGGTTTCCCAATATCCAAATTTCCCTAAAGACTTAGGTTCTGTATGGTACTCTTTCCACCTCAACGCACTAGCTTTTTTGTTAAAATTTTTTAATACACTCCGTATGCTGCCTGATAAACCACGCC
>DATNPT010000148.1:0-6209 GCA_036703075.1 Chroococcales cyanobacterium | reverse complement strand
CAGCATTGATCGTGACATAACGACCCTCAAGATTTTTCACAAAGATCGCATCTGTCGTTTCATCTACTAAACAATGCGTAGATAAATACGATCGGGTCAGCCAAGTGCCTTGCACTAGGTCGTTTGTCTTTCATGACCATTTATGGTCTGCGGTGATTAAAGGCAGTCATCTTAAGACCCTTGGGAACTGATTTGACTGAAAAGAGTTAACTTCAACCCTTAGTTAAGGGTTGTGACAGTTTAGTTTTACTACAGACCTCAGATCTTAGGAGTCTATGGGAAAAGTGTTTTCACTGATGACTTTTCACCTTTAGTTTCTCCGTGTAGCTTATCGCCTTACCAAGAAGGCGTCTACGCCTGTAGGTTTAATTCTTATCGAAATTTTGGGTTTAAAACCCCGTGCTTTTCTACGGCGGGGTGGATGTCAAATCTAATCTTTGGATAGATTCTTACACTAGGCCAAACAACAACGATCGCGGTTATTGAGACTAGTGCTACTTTTCAGCAAGAAGAGCGCTAGACAAAGTTCCGTTGATGTTGGCAGGCGTGTATGAACCAAGAATCTCCGTGCCTTTAGCCAGCAGAGTGTCAACTACCTAGTAGTTATTATCTTAGGGAGCGTAGCTCTTGTCTGTCGCCCACTGCACAATTGCCTGAGTTAGTCCATCTAAAGTATATTCTTGGGCTTCCACATCTACTCGTCCGAGCAACTCACGGCAGGTAATTGACGTTTGAGGCCCAATTGAGGCAATACAGACATTTTGGAGCCGAGCATAGGGGTTAGAACATGACGCAGACTCTCCAGGTAAGGACATCTCCCAGAGTTGGCAAAAGTGCTTCACTGTTTTGGAACTGGCAAAGGTGATAACATCTACTATTTGATTTTGCAGGGCGTCTAAGACTTCCGGTGCCATTTGAGCCGGACACCCCGACTGATACGCTGCTACCTCCGTAACCTGAACTCCTTTGGCTGTCATCTCCTTAACTAAAACCTCTCGTCCCCCACTCTCGACTCTGGGAAACAAGACTTTTTTTCCCTCCAGTTGCTCTGGGAAGGATGCGACTAGGGAATCAGCGACGAAGTTGGGAGGAATAAAGTCAGGCTGTAATCCGTGTGCTTGCAGGCTGGCGGCTGTTTTCTTCCCCACCACTGCAATTTTGATACCCCCTAAAGCACGGGCATCTTTACCTTGGGCAAACAGTCGTTCAAAAAAATACTCGACGCCATTACTAGAGGTGAGGATTAACCAATCGAAGCGATCGAGATGAGCGATCGCATTATCCAACTCGTCCCAACTCGAAGGAGGAGTAATCACCAATGCTGGCATTTCGATCGCCCGAGCTCCTGCCTGTTCTAAAAGGCTTCTAAATTGACTGGCTTGCTCGGCCGAGCGAGTGATTAAGACGGTTTTGCCCGTTAGGGGTGAAGATGGCATCGGGATTGCAAGTTGCGGGTTAATTGAGGTTGCAGGTTGTAGGTTAGCAGGTTGTAGGTCGGATTGAGCATCTTTGAGTGGAACGACACTCTGCTGCGCTACTAACGTGCTAACCGCCATCGGTTTCGTCTCAATCACGTCCTGAGGGGAGGGCAGATAGTCCCGTAACAAGACAACTTCGCCCACGACAATCACGGCTGGCGAAAGGGAGATTCCCGCCGTTTGCTCGACAATATCGCCTAAAGTCCCGATCCATACTTGTTCATGAGGGCGTCCGCAAGCGCGAATCACCGCAATCGGTAAAGAATGCGATCGCCCATGCCGCTGCAACTGATGCACAATTTCCTCAAGATGACGCCCACCCATCAAAATTGCCAAAGTGTCCATCCGCACTAACCCCCCCCAGTCCAACTCTGTTGGTTCGTGGGCGCTGACGATGGCAAAACAACGGCTCAATACTGGATCGGTGAGGGGAATTCCAGCGAATAAGGGTGCGGCCAGGGCAGAAGAAATTCCTGGCACCACCTCGAAGGGACAGTCAGCGGCTATCAAGGCCTGAATTTCTGAGGTAGAGCGACCGAAAATAAAGGGATCGCCGCTTTTGAGCCTGACTACCTGCTTGTCCTGCTGACACTGTTCTACCAGCAACAGATTAATCTCAGTTTGTGGCGTACTAGGGCATCCTCCCCGCTTACCCACGTTGAACTTGATGCAGGTGGGGGGTACTAACTCGAACAAGCGATCGTCTACTAAGGCATCGTAAACCAGTACCTCCGCCTTAGCTAGCAACTGCTGCGCCCTGACGGTGAGATAATCGACGTTTCCTGGCCCTGCACCTACGAGATAAACTTTGCCCATTTGCTGTATGACTTATCCTCGCCGATCCGGACTAAAATCATCCTGATTTTACAAATGCTTCAAGAGCATTGCAAAACACCTCTGTTGAAAGCACACTAGCAAACTTTCAGGGTACGGAGGCGATTAAGGGCAGCAGCGAGTTCAAAGCGGCGAAATAATACTAAGTCTCCGTCGGGCAAATTAGAGAGAGTATCTAATCCCTCGGACTCGATATCTGCCATGACGCGATCGAGAATTTCTGGCAGCGTACAACGTCCATCTATATAGTGTTCCTTCGCGTAGACAATTGCAGATGCGATCGCTCTCAATTGTCCTGCCTCTACAATCTGCTCGACAGCCGATAAGTCAATTTCTTCAGTTCCAAAGAGAACTTCATCAACATCTCGAACTTTCAGCTTGACCTCTCGCTGGCCCCGACTGGGGTCGATACTCTCAGGTAAGGGGATGCGTGGGGTAATCTGCCCAAACTGTTTACCCCCCTCAGGAATACGTTCCGTCCGAGTCGCAAAAGCGATCGCTTTTGCGTTTTCGGTGACATCATGAGGTTGATAGTTTTCCATAGCAATGACGGTATCTGCCACGTCAAAGTAATCGCCGCTACCGCCAATCACAAGGATGGTTGAAACACCATATTCGGCATACAGTTGTCGCACTTTATCGATGAATGGGGTGATGGGTTCTTTATCTTTAGCAATCAACTGCTGCATTCTGCGATCGCGAATCATAAAATTAGTGGCAGCCGTATCCTCATCCACTAACAGCAATTTTGCACCGGCTTCGAGTGCTTCCATAATATTTGCGGCTTGGGACGTACTCCCACTGGCATTCGGGGTGGCAAATTGGCGAGTTGAGCGACCTTGAGGTAATTGGTTAATAAACGGCGAAATATCCACACCCGCAATGCTGCGACCATCTTCTGCTCGAATCTTCACGGCGGCAGGATGAGTCACGACTAATTCCCGTCCATCATCAGGGATGTGGTTGTAGACGCTTAATTCAATGGCTTTAAGTAACGTGGACTTGCCATGAAAGCCACCTCCCACAACCAACGTCACGCCAGCCGGGATACTCATGCCCCTGACTAAACCGCGATTGGGACAGATAAACTCAACTCTTAGCGTTTGTGGAGAGTTAAAAGGCACGGCATCATCGAGCAAAGGACGTTCATCTACGCCACTGCGTCGCGGCAGAATTGCCCCATCTGGAATAAAAGCGACTAACCCTCGTTCTAGCAATTGTTGGCGCAACCAATCTGCATCTTCAACGGTTTTGACATGGCGATCGATTGCAGCAGTATCTAGCGATCGATAATGAACGCAGCGATCGACAATTTGGGGAATATCCTCGCACAGCATCTGAGCGGCCTGACGCCCTGAAATGCTGCGGCCGTGTGCTGGTAGCCCAACAACAAACCGCACTTCAACTGATTCATCGCTAATTAAGGCTGAGGTACGCTCTAGAACTGATTGTCCAATTTGAGTCATGGCAATCAGTCCGCTTTTACCAGTCCCGCGCCGAGAACTCATCTCCCGTGCTGCGCCATCGAACTGACGAGTCAGGTAATCCCGTAGGGCAATTTCACGAGCTAAGGTTTGATAGAGATAACGCGGAAAACCCGCAACCGACTGCGGCACCTGCACGCGTACTTGCGACGGACTGGCGAAGGGGTCTCCCTGGACGCGATCGATAATGAGAGTAAAGTCCGGGAACTTATAGCTTCCCTTGATATCCTTGTAAGCTTTGTAGCCGCGACCGTCAAGTTGCAGGAGACGTTGGCGCAGATTTTCGCAATTTGTCATTGGTTATTGGTTGTTGGTTATTGATTGTTGATTGTTAGCTTGCTCACTAATAACTAACAACTAACAACAAATTAAAACGATGAACCAGGTTGCTTGAGAAATTCCATTTCTTCTAGAGTTGTCTCTCGGTTCAGAATCTCGTTGCGATGGGGAAAACGTCCGAATCGTTTGATGACCTTGAGGTGACGGTGAGCGTAATCAGCACCTGAAGCGCATTCGGAGTAATGTTCGAGCTGGGAGAACAACTCGACGCATTGATGCTGATCGTCCAGGTTTTCGCTGTGTTCAAATGGCATGTAGATGAACCATCGCTGTATGGGTAGTAACTCTTGGTCAAATCCTCGTTCAACGGCGTGTTTGGCGGCAGCAAGCGCTTGGGAATCAGTAGCAAAGGCTTGGGGTTGACCGCGAAACATATTGCGGGAGAATTGATCGAGCAGGAGAATTAGCGCTAGACAGCTTAGGGGTGAGTCTTTCCAGTCATCTAGCTCGCCAGCAGCCGCTCTTTGGTAGTCTGATAAAAAACGCGATCGCACTTCTTGGTCAAAGTCTGGGTTTTTGGTAAACCAAACTTTGCGAGACTTCCCATAATCTTCTTCATCAGCTTTGCCAAACCAAAAGTCTAAAATTTCCTGGAATCGCGACATTTGTTTCTCCTAAGACCAAATTTATTCATGAGAATCAACAACACTTGTGACGATAGAAAGTGTTAATAGAATTCATCATTCATGATTCCCCATTGACGCTTTATAGCAGTTCTCAATGATTTGTGGGAAATGAATAAACCACAGAGGACACAGAGAACGCGGAGAAAGAGAAGAGGGAGAGAGTTTTACCACTCATTTAAAAATGACGATAGAAGTCCTTTATTGGGCTTCACCCAGTAGTGTAAAGGCTGCCCAGTTGATAGGTTCTGGGTATTGTTTCATGGTTGTCAACATGGCACTGCGTAAGGCTTGGGCTTTGTCAGGATTTTGCTGAAGATGGCGATAAAAGTCAGTCATTAGTAAAGCTGTTGGTGTATCGGGTACAGCCCATAGCGAGACGATCGTGCTTGGCACCCCAGCGACAATTAAGGAACGAGATAATCCAATCACGCCGTCTCCTGTAATCTCGCCTTGTCCGGTGTGACAGGCACTCAGCACGACTAATTCTGCGTTAAGTCTTAAATTTAAGATTTCGCCAGAGGTAAGGAAGCCATCATCAGTTTGTGAGGGAGCGAGTGCAATGGCACCGGGTATTCCTAATTTCTGAATGTCATCGAGTAATCCATGGGTGGCGAGATGAATGAGTCGTGCCTTAGGCAGTTGCTGCATAATGCTGGTTTTAGTTGCTTTGTCACCGATGATGGCTTTGGTGTTGAACAGTTTCGCGATCGCTAATGCTTCTTGTTCAGCGCCCGGTAAGGGTGGGAGTTCTAACGGCATGGCGGGATTGCCTACGATTAAAACATTCTTACCTTGCAGCGGTTCGGCATACCGTGCGGCCAGTCGTTGGCGTTGTTGATGTGTTAGGTCTAAAACTTGAATCGCTGGAGCTGTCGAGAGGGTGTGTTTTTCGATTAAGTATTGACCAGTAGGACTTTGCAGCGCTGGGAAGGGCAGGAGGAATAAATAGTCTTGCCCAATGAAGATAACGCGGGAATTGGGATTTGAGGGTAAAAATTCGGCAATTGGCTCGATTAGCAGTTGATAGAGTTGCTTTCTTGCGGCTTCGGAACGCGATTTTTCTCGAAAAAAACGACTTTCAACAACTAGCTCTTTCAACGAAGTTTTTTGCTGTTTTAACTCTTTGATGTCAACCTGACGAAAGGCGATTTCACCTGTAGGTTTAATTGCCCAAATCATTAGTTTGGAGGCGACACCGCGCAGCTTGCCTTGCAGCAGAAAGCGTTCGGGAACGATGGAATATTGGACGAGCGTGGCATTCTGTTTTTTAGCGATTGTTTGAATTTGCTGGATTGTGGGGGGAGCAACGGCTATAGCAGATTGAGCCGCCTGAGTAGGGGATAATTGCTGGGCCAGTAACTCGACAAATGCTCGCGTCCTACCTCGCTCGGCAATTTCCAATGCAGCTTCAGGTTTGCCTCCTGCAATCAGAACTTGTTGCAGCAGAG
>DATNPT010000142.1:0-6981 GCA_036703075.1 Chroococcales cyanobacterium | reverse complement strand
CGATGAGCGCACCCAAGTAGCGGCAGGCATCAATGGCTGTTGTTGCTTGGTGAGTGGTGCGCGAACTTTCTCCTGACTTTTCTATGGCCTCTAGAGGTCTTTTGGCGTAAAACAAAGGCACTGGAGCCAAGCGCATGATGGAGCCATTTCCAGCAGTCCAAGGTGCTGTCAAACCACTGTAAGGTTCTTGTGTTTCCTCAAACTTCGATAGCGCTGCTAACGTAGTGTTGCCGATATCGAAACACTCATCAATGCTACTCAGGTAGCCCTCTCGAAACCATCGCACGTACTTCTGCAATTGATTGACTGGATCGAAGCCTTTTTGCTCGATTAGACTCTCTGCCAAGCATAGAGCCATTGAAGTATCATCCGTCCACTGCCCCGGCATCACATCATGAAAACCACCTCCCACCATATCGTCAATGGGTGTAAATGAACCGGGACGTTTAAACTCTAGAGGTGCTCCTAGTGCATCTCCTACTGCTAAGCCTAGGAGACTGCCACGGTAGCGCTCAATTAGCTCCATTGGGGAATTACTCTGCGATGCGATAGCTCAATTTTGGCAGATTTGTAGATGCGATCTGCTCTTTGCTGCTGCACTTCGTGCCGCTTTGCCTCGCTTTGCTGCTGTGCCTGACGGCTCCGCTTCGCTAACGCACCATGCTGTCGCAAACGCTCACCATGCTTCCCTTCTCCTGACGGAGACGCTACGCGAACGGGACGCTTTGCGAACGCAAACGCTAACGCACAATGCTTACGCAAACGCTCTTCTCACTTCGCGATCGCGTTTCTCACATTCTCGATCGAAAGGTAGCATTTTTTCACCCTTGCTGAAATTGAGCTAATAACCAAGCAACGACTTGGTTGTGATTCATCTGACGAGTCCGGCGAAACGCTTCCTCCAAAAGGGAAATCGCCAATCCGGGTAATACTTGGGATTGAGTAATTCTACGACTCCCACCATTTTCTATCGCAAAAGCAATAACTTTGACGTTTTTTACATCTACAATCCAGTATTCAGCGACTCCTAATTCTTCATAGAGCAGACGCTTTTCACCTTTATCATCCGATAGAGATGTTTTCGCAACTTCGATCGCTAAACGTGGTGGAGGATAGCTGTTCAGGTCGATGATGTTCGTTCCCCAAGGAATCACATCGGCATTTTCACCAATGTAGAAAGAGGCATCGGGTTGAGCTTCGTCAGAGCCTGTTTTTCGGTAGGTGCAGTTATCTTTCCCATTGAGAGCAATGTTTTTGATCGCGGCATATAGCGTCACCGCAACGATAACAATCGTGTGGTCACTGGCATGGTCATTTCCAACAGGGGGCATTTCAATCCTCATGCATCCATTGTGGTAGTATCCTTTAGCTTTTTCATAGTCCGGCTTTTCAATAAGCTGGATATATTCATCCCAAGTAGCTGTTACCCATGTGTCAGTCGCTGGTTTTGCCTGTAGCTGACTCATAAGAAATTACCTCTAGTAATTAGGATTAGAGACTACTGATATATTTCTTATTTTGAAGGTAGTGTCTAGCGATCGCCGATCATAATGTGGTAGCGCCGAAGGTGTGGAATGTGGACTCTAACGCAAAGGTTGCTGTAGCTGTTGTTGTAAAGGCTGCGCGGAGTCAACAACCATACCAAGATGGCTGCGCTTTAGAGGCTTTGCTTGTTCCCCGTCAGATGAAGCGGAAGACCATAGCATCCAACGACTGCCCGGAGGCAGGGAGTCAAGACTGATGGAATTTTGAGTTAGCCAGATTAAGGGAAGGTGAGGTGGAACATCGGCTTGTGTATCTTCCTGGGCTGTTGTTGCAGCCAGCGCTTGTAAAATAACTTGGCTGCCTTGCAACAATCCAGTTTTCGCCGTCCAGAGTCTGGGATTCAATTGGCGGCGCATGGCATAGCAGTACATTGAGGCGGCAGCAATTACGGCTTGCTCGAAGTCATCAACACCCCACTTTGTCCCGCTATCGAGGCAAATGATAATGTCTTGAGAGCCGGTAAACACTTCCAACTCGCGGACTTGTAATTCACCGTAACGAGCGCTAGTGCGCCAGTGAATCAGGCGGGTGGGGTCACCAACCCGGTAAGGTCGTAGCGATCGCGTAATGTCTTCCGTTGCAGAATTAGAACGGCGATCGCTATAAAATTGAGCCGTATCTTCTCGACCGATTTCATCAACTAAGGAACAGCGAGTTAAGGGTAATACGGTGGGATAAACAATGGCTAAGGCGGCGGCATGCCAACTGCGACGGCACCAAAACAAGCCCAAAGGAGTTGCCGTTCTCACTTGTACCTCGTGCCACCGATAGACACCGCGTTTTTGGGTGGGATGGTAGTAAACCCAACGATAAACGCTGCGGGGGGCAATGAGTTCGACTGGCGTCTGCACTGGCCTTCCCAATTCGGACTGGAGCATGTCCTGCACTTGCAGTAGCGTTTTCGGCTTGAGCGTTTGATTTTCGACCTCGACTTCGATGGTCAATTGGTCGCCCACGCTGACGGGTGAAAGAGGCTTGCGGCGGACTTGAAGGTGTCGAAGCGAGCGCGCTGGCAGCACAGCCGCTAACACCAGCAGGGCAAAAATAATGCCACTGATTGCATAAAGCCACCCGGCCATTGTATTGGTAGCGGCCGCAAAGAAACAGATAGCTACGGCTGCCAACAGCCAACCTGCATAGGCGGGAGTAACCCAGTGAGTTTCTAACCAATCCGCGATTCGAGCGAGCATCTTCATGAACTTCTTTTAATTTTGAACGTTTATATCAATGACTTGATAAAAATTAGCGATCGCAAATAGATACATAGAGCATTCCCAAGCGAGTAGCTCTCTACAATTTAAGTACATTCACTGTTGAGAGAGTTTGATGTCAGTTGAATTGAGGATTGATTGCGTGCATCTATCTGCATTTACCCTAACTAAAACTCAAAAGGCATCTCCAAATGGAAACCAGCCATTCCGCTACAGGGCATCCGGTTCAGAGTAACAGCCAATCGCATCAATCACCACCGCTTCACCGACAGGGGGCAATGCCTCATCCAGAAGCGACGCACGTCACGTCTATCAAGCAAATGGTAAAAGAGGCTCATGCTCATGGAGCTTCGGACATTCATCTTCGAGTGGGGCAAGCTCCCCGATTTCGGATTCGGGGTGAAATGGTTGTAGCAAAAGGTCATGCCAAGGTCACTCCAGAAATTTTTGAGGCTTACTTAGCTGAGATTCTCACTCCTGCTCAGAGGACAAAATTTGCCGAAACCAAGGAAATGGATACGGCAATTTTTTATCCCGGCTTTCTACGCTGCCGGGTGAATTGTTTTGATTCTCTCACTGGGGGAGCGATTGTGCTGCGATTGATCGCGCTTAACGTTCCTTCAATCGATGAGTTAAAGTTACCTCAAGTTCTCAAAAGCATTGTTAGCAAACCTCAAGGGTTAGTTTTAGTGACGGGTCCGACGGGTTGCGGTAAATCGACAACCATCGCTGCCATGATTCGCCATCTTAACGAGACAGCACACAAACACATCGTCACGATTGAAGACCCAATTGAGTACGTGCATCCATCGCTCAATTGTCTGGTAAGTCAGCGAGAAGTAGGGTTGCACACCCACGAATTCTTTCAAGCACTACGGTCTGTTTTGCGGGAAGATCCGGATGTGATTCTAATTGGGGAAATGCGCGATCGCATTACTATCAACACGGCTCTGCAAGCAGCGCAAACGGGTCACTTAGTCCTAGGTACGCTCCACACCCGAAATGCGATCGACGCCGTTAACCGTTTATTGAACCTCTACAATCCTGACGAACAGCCAGCAATGCGCGTCCAAATCGTAGAATCTCTACTCGCGATTGTTGCCCAACTTCTACTGCCGACAACCGACAATCATCGCTTCGCCGTTCACGACATTTTAATTAATACTCCGGCAATGCAAGATTACCTGCTCAAAGGTGAAGAGGATGAAGCCCGTTTGTTAATGGAAACCGATAGCATTGAAGGCATGCAAATAATGAATCATGTGCTCTATCAACAGCTATTAACGGGTCGGTTCACCATTGAGGAAGCGATCAAAGCATCCCCCGATCCCAGCGCCCTAGAACGCCAACTTCGCACTGGGGAATTGGAAGGCGTGTCCTCAGCGCGTGAGTGGATGATGTAGAGATGAGAGGAGTTAGTACATCTAATTAGTTGTAATAATTCAGACCATAATTATGAGCTTTAGGGGCTTTCTGCTTCGCCCCTAAATATCTAATTGCATACCTGGATTGTTCAACTCCTCTGCAAACAAGTCAGTAGTTTGTAAGTGATTGAATGCCTTATGACAAAACGAATTTTTACTCACAAGATAGTAGCACTTATTTATATTTTTGTTAGTCCATAAACTCTACACAATCCTGCCATAATTTCTGAAAGTCTTGTGTCACTTCTTCTTGTAAACCATCTTTAATTACTTTATCGATTTTGACCCCTACCCGATCGCGAATAAACGTATCTAAAAATTTTATTTTTATATTATAATTTCCTGCTGCACTATCACAAACTTTTTTAACATTTTGCATGAATCCTACAGACTCTTGCGTTGGTTTCTGCCCTTGAGCAGTTTTTATCCGATTCATGAAAACAGCAACTTTGGGAAAAGGAAAAGGAGCAACTCGAATTTTCAAAAACTTTAAAAATGTTCCCAGCCCTTTTGTCGCAAAATAATCGGGAGTGACGGGAATCAAAATTAGATCGCAGCAGGATAATACACTGTAGGAAAGAGGCGTAATTGCATTAGGACAATCAAAAATTAGGTAGTCATAGCTGGGCAGTTCAGAAGAGCTGTTTATTTTGTTGATTAAAATTTGCATAAAATCTTTGATTCGTTCCCGACTGGGTCGCTCGAAGTCTAACCAGTAGAGTTCATCAACCGAAGGGATGAAATGGAACTGAGGAGAAATTGGATAAGTGAAATCCGTTCCCAGCGAAAAGTCAAACTTATGTGGGGATTGGTAAAAATTAGATAGTGCGTGAAAAAGGGTGTGACGATGCTGAAATGCTTTTTCATGCCAACGCCAGAACTGCTCGTGTAAACGCCCAGTTGATTCATCCAGTGCAATGACTTGGGTCAGAGACATCTGGGCATCTATGTCAAACATCAAAACGGATAAATTGGAGTTTAAGGTTGAAGTGAGTACATTGCCAAGACACCAAGTTGTTGTTGTTTTTCCTACCCCACCTTTTAAATTAATAATAGCGATCGATTGAGGACGCTTAGTTGGCATCTCAGCTTTTTTCCCTACCACTGCAATTGATTATCCATGTTGATTTTAGTGGCGATTAGGATATCTGTTGCATTGAGTCTGAGAAAAATCAGGAGGCGATGAGGGAAATCAGTTTTTTCGGCATGGGCGACTTCCGATTCCAGAGACATCACTTAAGAGAGAAGAGCACGGTAGAAGCCCTGTGCGGGCAAAAATATAGCGGTTCTCAATCGTGTCAATTTAAGCAACAAAGCTAACTTCAGCAAACTTTGTTGCACGTATCATACCTTCGATCCCCCCTAGCGCCCCTTAAAAAGGGGGGAACCGGAATCTTAGTCCGAATGGCACTGACTTAAGCATTAATCAACCCTTGTGCGGGGGAGAGGGGGAGACGCTTGTCCCCCAATGGGGGTTTGGGGGAAACCCCCAAGTCCGGGTTTCCTCTAATACCTACAACTTTCGCCTTAAGTTGACGCCAATAACGACTGTGCGCCCCTACAGATGTGCTGCATCCAATCGAGAAGGGGTATATCCGCCAGGGCTTGATGTCAAACCAATGAAGGTCTTCGTGCCCTTACAGGGTTTCTGTACTCTATTTAACTTCAAACAATCTATACATAGGTGATTCCTGCCTGCTAACTACCTACCAGTCTGCAACTGGCAACCTCATTCTAGGGATAGACCATCCTGTAGTGAAGACTTCCCTCTAATGATTGAGCGTCATTCCATCTTCCGAGCGAGTCTCATTAATTTTATAATTTTTAACCTGTTATTAATAGAATTATCCCACCCCTTCAAACAATTTTTTACGATCAGCGGACGCATCGAAAAGAGGTTGAGCCTTTGGCTGAATCGCTGAAGTCTTGTTCGTTTTTTGAAGTTTTTTAATACTCCCCCGAAAAACTATGTGCATTACAGGTTCCTTGGCAGATTTTTCTTTACCAGAAATCCTTTACTTTATCGAGAAAGGACATAAAACTGGCTTAGTGACGCTTTTGGGCAAACCCACTTCCGAGGCCAGTTCGCGATCGCGTTATTATATCTGGGTGCATCAGGGCTGCTTAGTCGCAGGGGCCAAACGCTTAGACGAGCAAGGGTTAGTGAAGCTGATTAATCACCACAAGTGGGCTAGCCCTCGCGTTGTGACTAAACTCGCTCAGTTATGTCCGAGCGAGCTCCCGCTCGGTTTGCATTTAAAAAATCAAGGTGTCCTACGCTCCTCTCACCTCAAACAACTCTTTTTCGTTCAGGTATTGCAACCCGTCTGTGCCTCATTACAACTCAGGGAGGGTGAGTTTAGTTTTGAGCAAAACCTGTCTTTACCGATGCGAGAAATGACTGGCTTGCGCTTATCAGCAGGTATCCCCGTGCTGTCTAGTTCTCTAAAAGAGACTAAGAATTTGAATTTAGGCAACTGGAAACCTCATTTCACGGCTACCCGTGTTGCCAAAAAATCAGGGTATTCAGGTAAAGTTGGTCAGTCCTATAGAGGAAAGGGTATTCCGGAAAATGGGCTAGCTTCTGTATTCGCCTGATTCTCTCATCGTCTGGAAAAATTCACTAATCGCTTGACTGGCGGTTAGTGAGACTTTTGCTTTGCTCTAGGTTACTCTTGACCGTTTCTGCACAGTTTTGCGCTTTTTCGAGTGCCTCTTGCGAGTGTTCTAATTGCACCTTGACCACCTTCTGGTATGCCTTGACTGCCTGGATATGTTCTTGTACGGCATGCCGATGTTCC
>DATNPT010000128.1:0-11823 GCA_036703075.1 Chroococcales cyanobacterium | reverse complement strand
CTTCTGATCGGGGCATCGGTGCTTTGCAACCTTCTCAACGCCTGGCCGATGGCAATTCTAGTCGATACGGTTCTCTCACCAACCCCGAAACCCAACTGGGTTCATACGCTCTTTCTTGCCCCGTTCGGTGAAGGCAAGCTGAACCAAATTTTCGGAATGGCGCTCGTCGCGATGCTGATCAGGATACTGAGCGATACCGTCATCATGCTCCGTAAGATGTTGAACTACCGCATCCAGTACAACGGAACCTTGCGAGTTCGCACCGAACTCTACGACAAAATGCAGGCGCTCAGTCTCGGCTGGCACGGCTCCCGATCGCAGGGTGACGCGATCTATCGGTTGAGCTACGACAGCCTCGGCCCCTGGGGGGTGATCGATACGCTGATCGGCTCCACTGCCGCATCGGTCACGCTGACAGCGATGATCTGGATTATGCTGTCGCGCCATGTCCTTCTCACCGTGTTCGCACTTTCGTTCACGCCGCTTCTGATAGTTGCGAATTGGTACTTCGAGGGAAGGATTAGGCGTCGAGCGTTCGAGTCGAAGCAGACTGATGCGCTGATGACTTCGACCATGCAGCGAGCTATAGAGTTGATCGGACTGATTCAGTCTTTTCGTCGAGAAGCCACTGAGTCGCGGCGCTTCACGCGAGTGGTCGAGCGGAGCGTCGCTGCCTCCATGCGACTCAATTGGCAAGAGAACCTCTATCCGCTCGCCGTTCAGGTAGTCTTCGCCCTGGGAAGCGGGGTAATCTTCGGCTACGGCGGGTATCTGGTCTATCGCGACCAGTTCTTGCGTCCGGTGCCGAACGGTGTGACCATCGGCGATCTGATCGTATTCCTGGCGTACCTCAATCAGTTCTGGGACCCGATCGGTTGGGTGTTGGGGTTCACGACCAAGATTCAGACGTTCGTAGCCTCATGCGATCGCGTCTTTACGGTCATCGACGAGCCGCCTGCGATCGCAGACGAGCCTGACGCGCGATCGCTCCCCGTCCATCCCCGCACACTAGCCCTTTCCGACGTGAGCTTCGAGTACAACTCTGGGCAACCCGTCTTACGGAACATCACTGCTAGTATCGAGCCAGGTCAGATGGTAGCCTTTTTGGGTCCTAGCGGGACGGGAAAGAGCACACTACTCAATCTTTTGCCGCGCTTCTACGACCCGACACAGGGGAGCGTCCTCCTCGACGGTGTTGACCTTCGCACCCTTAAGCTTGCCGATGTCCGCAAACACATGGCGCTCGTCTCGCAAGGTAGCCCACTCTTTCCCGGAACGATCGCGGAGAATATCGCCTTCGGTCGCCCGGACGCTTTGCTCCACGAGATTCGGGAGGCAGCAGTGGAATCCGGAGCGGCCCAGTTCATCGAAACCTTGCCGGAGCAGTATGATACCTCGATCGCTGAGGGCGGTCAGAACCTGTCGGGTGGACAGAGGCAGCGTTTAGCGATCGCACGCGCACTCGTCACTAAAGCTCCTATACTCATCCTCGACGAACCCACCAACGCGCTGGACTTGAAGCACGAGAAGTGGGTGATCGAGACCCTGCAGCGTCTACGTCGCTTGAGAACCATCATTTTAGTCACGCACCGACTCGAAACCGCTGTAGACTGCGATCGGATTTTTGTGATGCAGGAGGGCGAGATCGTGGAGGACGGCACCCATGCCGATCTCCTCACCCGACAGGGGATCTACTTCCAAATGCTGGGCTACCGTTTTTGAAAAAAACTGGTGAGGCAATGCGAGTGAGTGATTGTCAGGATATTGCTAATTACCTGAACGTTGAACCGACTGCTAAAAAGGCGTCTAAACTTGGCACGTTAACCCAGGTGCCTGTTGCATGGGATTGGTGAGTTAAATCCATCAACAATTGCGAATAAACGCCTTCTCGGAATGAGGGCGTAACGGTCTTACCAGCATCAATTCCCTGTACCCACCGATCGACCACCCGAATAAACGGTGCTAGACGACCATCCGGATAAGTATGGGGAAATTCTAATCGCGTAGGGATTTCCACGTCTGCTAAAGGTTGACCGGCCAGGGCTGCTTTTAGATGAAACCCATGCACGTAGTCTTTCTGATTTTCACTTCCCATAATTAGCGTTCCGCGATCGCCATATACTTCGACAAAATGCCCTCGTCCCTGATAGCTCACAGAACTAATGCAAAGCTGACAGGGCGTGCCATCTTCCAATTCCAGCATGATTAAGCAGGTGTCATCGGCGTCTACTGGCTTAAGTTTGCCGTCAGCAGTGGGGTCGGGACGCTCAGGAATCGTTGTACTTAATAAGGCGCATAACCGACGCACTGAACCAAACAACCAACTAATGTAATCAAATGCGTGAGAGCCTACAGCCCCTAACGCTCCTCCTCCCTTTTCTTTTTGGGCATACCAGTTCCAAGCCCGTTGAGCGTCGGCACGACTGGATACTAACCAGTCAATTTTAATCAAGCGTTTTTGCCCTACATAGCCCTCTGCTAGATACTCTGCCAATAGTTGCCATGCGGGTATGAAGCGAAATTCAAAATCCATTACAGCAACGACACCGTTGGCTGAGGCAATGTGGTAAAGTTCTCGCGCCTCATCTGCCGAAAGGGTCATTGGTTTTTCTAGCAAGACATGCTTCCCAGCTTGCAACGCTTTCTTTGCCATTTCATAATGCAAAAATGGGGGCGTCGAGATGCTAATAGCAGTAACTTCTGGGAGAGCTAAAATGTCTTCGAGGCGATCGCACGCTTGAGGAATGTCGTGAGTGGATGCGATCGCTTTTGCCTTATCCAAATCTCGGTGATACACTGCAACCAGCTGAGTACGTGGGTGAGATTGAAATCCAGGGATATGGATTTTTTCACCAAAGCCAGTGCCAACTACGGCTACGCCAATTGCCTGCTGTTGGGTGGAGGGATTCGGAGAAGACGACATGAAACTACCTCAAAAACCGAAGGGTAAAGGGGTAATGATAAAATTCACCTTTTTTGGCCTTAATTGCCGCAAAGACGATCAAAACCAACTGTAGGATACCAACGATCAGGGCGAACACACCGCCTACTACTCCCAAAACTACCCAAATTTGCGTTAGTAACTGGCTGGAACTGGAACTAGAACTATTACTCAACCCAATACCGCAGGTTATAGCTGCCAGAAAAATCAATAAGATGACAGCGATTACCCAATAGATGGTGAAGGAGATTTGAAAGTTTAATGATTCTTTGCCGTGAGCATTGATGAAAGGGTGTTGCTCCTTCTTGGTCAACCAGACGATCAGCGGACCTACAATATTGAGCAAGGGAATCGGCAAGAAGATGCCGAGCAACCCTAAAAGGACTGGAGGCAACCATGCTAAGGCAGAGAGGTGACACCACATCGCCCAATTTCGAGCGGATTGGTCATTATCTTGAGTCATTCTTAGTCAAGACGAGGATTTAAGCCAATGATGCAAGATGAATAATGCAAAACCGATCGGTTCCATAGCTTAATTATTCATCTTCGAGCGCTAGATAATCCTACTCCTCAACAGTCCTTTAACGTTTACCGTTTGACGTGTTCTTCAACCCATTGAATGACCTCGTCCCCCAAGCGAGTATCATTTAAGCGATCGATTTCGCGGATGCCAGTCGGACTGGTGACGTTGACTTCGGTGAGATACCCACCAATAACATCAATCCCAACAAAATATAGACCATCCTCTTGTAGCTTGGGTCCGACAGCATCGCAGATTTTCTGGTCTTGGGCGGTAATCTCCGTAGCCGCCACCCTACCCCCGACTGCCATGTTGCCACGAAATTCGCTACCCGTGGGAATGCGATTTACAGCACCGATGGCTTTGCCATTGAGGAGGATAATGCGTTTATCTCCATCTTTGGCGGCGGGTAGGTAAGTCTGAACCATTACTGGTTCGCGACCCTGCTTAGTGCTAATTTCAATGAGGGAATTAAAGTTGCGATCGCTTGGTTCCAGAAATAAAATTCCTTCCCCGGCTTTACCCCCCAACGGCTTGAGAACAGCTGCTCCTTTTTCCTCGACGAATTTCCGAATAACCGATTTTTCCTGAGAGACAATTGTTTCTGGAATGACATCGTTAAACTGGAGGGCATACATTTTCTCATTAGCCGTTCGTATCCCTTTTGGGGAGTTCACCACTAGAGTTTTATCGGGGTTGATGTAGTCCAGAATATAAGTCGCATACAGGTAGGGAACCGTCACTGGAGGATCGGTTCGCATGAAGACTGCGTCCATATCCTCCAGCGATCGCAAACTAGCATTAGAGATGCTGTACCAAGACTCGCTGACCACCCAGCGTCCTTCTACTAATTGTGCTGGCGTTAGTTTTACCTCCGCCAAGAGCGCCCACGCCTGACTATTAACAACACTCAACTCTTGGGCTTGAGTTACCCAAACCTCGTGACCCCTTGCAACAGCAGACTCCATCAGAGCCACACTAGTATCGTGACCGGGATCGAGCTTTGAGATCGGGTCTATGATGAACGCAAATTTCACGTTGGAAATCCCTTAAATTCTCGGATGAAGGCGTAGTACGTTCTTAACATTAAATCGCTAAAAGGCACCTATTATTCCAAGACCAATGGATTCTCCAAATGGTTCGAGTAGTCACGTTGCCGCGATTGTTGCTAGTTGTTGAGATGCTCAATCGCTAGCTGTACTTCACTTGAGTAATGGGTCTAACTTACCGCGAGCATCCAGCGCATGCAAATCGTCACAACCCCCGATATGCCGATCGTTAATAAAAATCTGTGGCAGAGAGCGACGACCGTTTGCCCGTTGAGCCATCTTTGCTCGTGCGGTCTCATCACCATCAATGCAGTACTCTGTGAAATCAACGCCCTTGTTCTTTAACAATGCCTTCGCACGAATACAAAAAGGGCATTGGCTCCATGTGTAAATTTCTACGTTTGGGTGCATGGGTTCCTCAAATATTAAGCAATATTTCTTAAATTTTAGCTCGATGGCGATCGCAGAAAATAGAGCTGGTATTGCTTGGTCCCTCAATTGACTTGTAGTAAGGTGTAATAATTCATCGCTTTAGTGAGTGGCTAAAACCGGAGCCAGCTTTTTTCCTATCGCGGTGTTTCTATTGGCTCACTAGGTAGAATGCAGCGGAGTATGTTCGGGGGCGACGACGTACTCTTTATGCAAAGTGATCGAAATCACATTCTTTTGTTGCATGAGAGGCAGGACATCACTGCCTCAAACTGTTAACCTTTGTTGTAAAGGAAATAAGTATACAAGGAGTCCGGCTTCACTAGCTGTATCTTCCTGATAAAGGATGTTTCTGAGTGCGTGTTAAGTCGTAACTCCAAAAGCCACATCGTCAAGAGCTGCTTTGTGCAACTACCGCTTAGATCGGCATTGATGAGGAACGCTTAAGATGCAAGACGTTGGTTTAACTTCAGGATGACAATTTCTCTTTACCCATCACGCTCAATTTTCGTTTAAAGTAGATGCCAACGCTAAGTCGAAAGACTGTTGTCGCCCGCATAACATCCCGCACTAATCCAGTGTGGGATTGAGCGTAGAAATAGAACTACAAGATAGACGCTCCGGTCAACGCTAATTAATCTAGAAAAACTTACTAATAGACTGCCTGAAGAAGCCTGCAAGGAAAAACTATGTCTAGCACGCACAACTTATTCACTATTCAGTTTTGGGGCGTCAGAGGAAGTATTGCCTGTCCCGGACCAGAGACTGTTCGGTATGGAGGTAACACACCTTGCGTGGAAATGCGAATCGGTAGCGAGCGTCTGATTTTTGATGGCGGTACTGGGTTGCGAGTTTTAGGGCAGTCACTCATGTCGCAGCTGCCAGTGGAAGCTCACATGTTTTTTACTCACTCCCACTGGGACCATATTCAGGGGGTTCCTTTTTTCGTCCCTGCTTTTATCCCAGGCAATCGCTTTCACATTTATGGAACGCGTGCGCCCAATGGTGCGACGATTAAGCAGCGCCTGACAGACCAGATGCTGCACCCGAATTTTCCCGTTCCCTTTCAGGTCATGAAAGCGGATTTTCAGTTTAACGATCTCGATATTGGGGAAACAGTCAAGATTGGGGATATTGTCGTTGAAAATGCACAGCTAAATCACCCCGGTGAAGCTGTAGGCTACCGCGTTAATTGGCGAGGCTATTCTGCCGCTTACATTACTGATACAGAACATTTAGAAGAAGGGTTGGATGACAACGTCCTCCAGCTAGCCCACAATGCGGATGTCGTGATTTACGACGCCACCTATACAGACGAAGAATATCACTCTCAGGTATCCAGCAAAATGGGTTGGGGGCATTCAACCTGGCAAGTCGCGGTTCAGGTTGCCAAGGTGGCTAAAGCTAAGAGACTGGTGATTTTCCACCACGATCCGTTACATAATGATGATTTCCTCGATCACGTTGGCGAACAAGCGGCCGAGCAGTTTCCCAATACATTTATGGCTCGTGAAGGTCAGACTATTCAGTTAGTGGAGTCCTCAGCACCTGGTTTGACGAGTGCCAGAGAGACCAAAGTTTCTGTCTAATAGCTCCAGATAAATCAAAATTCATCATAACTGGAGCGTAGCGGTGAATTTCTATTGGGTGCAAGAGGGCAGGAGGCTCTTATTCAGGAGGCAAGAAAGCTTGTAGAGGAAGCTTTTTAACTTTTTCCAACTGGATAGCTATTTCGGCAACGCTGCACTGAGGCTTTGCCTCATCCTTACAAAAAGCGAGGACAGATATCGCACTAGCAATTTCTGTTACGGCTTTAACTGGTTTATAATATTATTTTTAAATCAAGCGATTTTTATTCAATTGTTTAGCGCTAAAGTGCATGAGGTTTGACTTAAAATTATTAGTCCGCACTTTTCAACGATTGAAAGTTTTGAAATAGGATAACGGTGAACGTAGTTTCTCCAGATTGGCTGCGTACTCGAATCTCCCCATCTAAAAGCTTGACTAATTTTTTGACTAAAGCAAGTCCCAAACCCGTACCGCTATAATTCCAACGATTGGGTTGAGTAATCCGATAAAAGGGTTGGAAAATCCGGCTGAACTCTTCAGATGGGATAGTTATACCCGTATTTGTCACTACAATTGTTACGTTTTCGCCCCGAACTTCAGCGCTCACAGCAATCCAGCTATCTGGAGGAGAAAATTTACAGGCGTTAGTGAGTAGTTCGCTCACAAGCTGATCCAGGCTAGGTTCGTGAGAAACTATAGTAGTCAGATTATGGGCAACCTGACAACTCAGCAGTTGTCTTTGACGTACCGCCTGCTCCGAAAAGCGATTAACTAACTCCGGTAGCCATTGCTGCAAGTCAATCGGATTTAGAGGAAACGATTCACCTGGGTGTTCTAATCTCTGTTCTAAGCTTTGAAAGTTCAGCAGACTGTTAATTAAGTCAAATTCTCGCTGCCATTCCTCGCGTAAAATGCGGAGGTACTGCTCCATTTTTTCCCATAGAAGCGGTTGATTCTTGGGTGTTTCTGTCTCTTGGTCGGAACTTTGAAGAAAGCGAACTAGAGAAGAGAGCATCTCTACCGCCATTTTCATATTAGTTAAGGGAGTACTCAGTTCCTGAGAAATTGAACTGAGAAAGTTATCTTTAATATGATTTAATAGTTCTAGGTCTTCTACATAGTTTTGGGCTGTTTCATGGGAATGCGATCTTCCTACTACAGCCGTGCATTGACCGACAACTTGGGAGATGAGTGCAGCTTGCAACGGAGACCAATGAGGTTGACCTGTCCTTAGGATGCTAATCTCGCCGATCGCAACTTCTTCATCAATCAGGGGACAACTGAGAATTTCGCTCTTGGCTGTCAGGAGAAGCTTGTAAGGTGTGGGTAGCACATCGAAAGGAGGAGATAGCCAATATTCTCCTCGCAGTAGAGGGTCATAGAAATCAGGAAACCTTTCTATTTCAATTCGAGTGCCGAGTGCTGATGGATAGCTATTACCCTCATCCTTGGCGATGTATTCGCAGCTAATCGTGGCAAGAGTACGGTTAGCGTTATACAGAGTGACCCAACAGTAATCTGCTTCCAGAACATGTCCCAATTCTTGAATAATGGTTTGGAAAATCTGGATTTGATTGGCACTTTTACGAGCCTGAGCGATGACGGGCTTGAGGACTTGGGTACAAGTTAAAGCTTGCTGGAGTTGAGCTGTTTGTTCTTGGAGTCGGGCGAGTAGACTCACCTGAGAGAGTTCTAAAATCAGGTTGCGTTGCTTGATTTGGGAGAGTGCTGCCTGCTGGGAGCTAATATTTTGAAAAACCATGACACCGCCGATAATCTCGCCCGTGCTTTTTCTCATGGGGGCTGCTGTATTCCCAATCTCGATTTCTCTACCGGATTTAGTCAGCAACAAACAATCGGAAGGCACACTCACGGCAACACCCTCTCGCATCGCCTGGAAGAGCGGATTTTCCATCTTTTTACGAGTTTCTCTATTGATCAGCGTCAAAACGGTAGTCACCGCCTTTCCCTGAACCTCTTGCTGCCTCCACTCGGTTAGTGCTTCAGCGGCTGGATTGATTAACGTAATGTTTCCATTGCAATCCGTGACAATTGTCGCGTCACCGATACTATTAAGGGCATTGGCAAACCAGTTTTTTGTATTCTCAGTCCGCTTTTCTAGTTCGTATCGGCGTAGGGCAATTTCAATTGTTGTATGAACTTCTCTCTCCTGAAAGGGTTTTACCAGATAACCGTAAGGATTAGTTGCGATCGCTCGGCTCAAGGTGGCATCATCGGCGTGAGCGGTCAGATAGACGATTGGAAGATTAAAGCGCGAGTAAATTTGGTTAGCGGTTGCTATCCCATCCATCTCACCTTGAAGCCGGATATCCATTAAGACTAACTGCGGCTGAGTTTCAGCTGCCAATGGAATCGCCTCTTCTCCAGAAGCCGCCGTGCCTACAACCTGATGTCCCACACTTTCTAGGGCTTCTTGGAGATACCAAGCCGCTACACTTTCATCTTCAACGATTAAAATTCTTGCCATGGATTGTTAATGCTGGGGCTTAGACTCTGCTGGAGGTGTATTAAGCAAATGACTAGCTGGTGAGAAGACCTTACTCTAACTATTCTCCTTAACTTTCCACATCCTATCGTTTCCGGATGTTTAGCTTTCTTCGCTTTCCCACAAGTGTGGAGGTTGAAATAGGGTTAGCGTGAACGTCGTTTCTTCGGCTTCACTGTGGACTTGAATCTCCCCACCCAAAAGGTGGGCTAATTTTTTCACCAACGCGAGTCCCAAACCCGTACTGCTGTAATCCCAGAGATTGGGGCGAGCAATCCGATAGAAGGGTTGAAATATTCGGTCGAACTCTTCCGGTGCAATCGTCACACCCGTATTGGTCACTTTGATGACGATCGATTCTCCAAAACCCTCAGCCGTCACCTCAATTAAGCTATTAGGAGGAGAAAATTTACAGGCGTTAGTCAGCAGTTCGGTGAGAATTCGCTGCAAGCTAGGTTGATGCGAAATAATACTAGAAGTGTCAGGGACTACGTAACAATTGAGAAGTTGTCCTTGGCCGATCGACTTGCGGGAGAAGCTTTTGACAAGTTGAGGTAGCCAGTGCTGCAAGTCAATCGGGCTTAACGGATACGATTGGTTTAGGGTTTCTAGGCTTTGCAAGTTCAATAAATCGCTGACTAAATCGAATTCCCGTTGCCATTCCTCTCGTAAAACTTGCAGGTACTGCTCTAAGTTTTTCCACAACTGTTCTCGATTGAGCGGTGTAGTTGTCTCAATTTCGTCCTTTTGCAGGGAATTTACGAGCGACGACAGCATGTCAACAGCCATTCTCATGTTGGTTAACGGAGTGTACATTTCTTGAGAAATGGCATCGATGAAGTTATCCTTGAGTTCGCTGAATAATTTCAAGTCTGCCACGCGATCGCGCACGGTTTGATAGGATTGAGCTTGCCGTAAAACAACTGCACATTGGCTAATCACTTGGGAAATCAGTTCAGCTTGCAGTTGAGACCAAGACGACTTATCGCTTCTCAATATGCCAACCTCCCCAATCACCTGTTGTTCTTCGACCAGAGGGCAAATGAGAATCTGGCTTTGGGGTGTGAGTGAGAGTTGGTAGGATTCTGGTAACAGCTCTGGAGGTGGTGATAACCAGCAGGTTTTTCGGAGAAGAGGACGATAGAAGTTGGGAAAGTCCTGCATGTTAATCTGGCGACCGAGTGCCGAAGGATAACACTCTGCCTCATCGAATGTGACATATTCGCAAGTCACCGTAGCGAGAGTTGAGTCAGCGTCGTACAGAGCTACCCAGCAGTAACCCGCTTCGAGAATACGGCCCCACTCTTGGACTAAGGTTTGGAGAATCTGGATGTGCGTCGCACCGCTATCGATTTGGTCGATGACGCGTTTGAGAATTTGGGTAGAGGCTAACGCTTGTTGAAGTTGAACGGTTCGCTCTTGGAGTCGGGCGATTAAATTAACTTGAGTGAGTTCTAAGCTGCGATTTCGCTCTTGTGTCTCTGAGAGTTGCTCCCTTACTGTGGAAAGAGCTTGCCGTTGCAATGAATCGTCTTGAAAAACCAAAACACCGCCAACAATCTTGCCATCACTATTTCCAATCGCCGCCGCTGCACCATTAACGGGTCGTTCGGTTCCGTCCTTGCTACGCAACAAACACCCTGGCGGTAATTTCAAGGAAATGCCGTCTTGGATGACCTGCACGAGTGGGTTCTCAATCAGTTGACGGCTATCTTCCTGGAGCAACGCGATCGCTGTCGCGATCGGTTGCCCCAACACCTCTGGTGGCGACCATCCAGTCAGCATTTGGGCCATTGGATCGAGCGATGTAATCTTACCATCGCGATCGACAACAATTGTCGCGTTACCCATACTCTTGAGCGTATTGGCTAACGCACTTTTTGTGTTCTCCGTCCGCTGCTCTAGCTCGTGTCGGCGCAGAGCAATTTCGATCGTGGTATGAACTTCTCTCTCTTGAAAGGGTTTGACGAGATAGCCAAAGGGGTTAGTTGCGATCGCTCGACTCAAGGTGGCATCATCGGCATGAGCGGTCAGATAAACCACAGGAATATTAAAATCTCTTCGGATTTGTTCGGCGGTGGCTATCCCGTCCATCTCACCTTGCAGCCGGATATCCATTAAAACCAATTCGGGTTGAGTTTCACTCACCAACTGCATGGCCTCCTCTCCTGAGGCGACGCTGTCTACCACCTCATGTCCCATGTTCTCCAAAGCTTCTTGGAGATACCAAGCTGCAACGCTTTCATCTTCAACAATCGCTATTCTTGCCATAGCCCGTCACTCCAACGACGATAATTTACGAAATAGGACAATGTAAATAATTTCTCTTAGTTCGCTTTTCTTGCGAGTTGAAGTGGAGCAGGAACACACTATTAGGACTTTTAAAAAGAAGCCGAGCGATAGGTATTGTTTCTCTAAAGGCTTTATCCTCAACTATCTCCCCTTTTATGGCAAAACGAAAGGCGTTGAGGAGTTAGGCTTTTATTAGTGAATCAGTATTCTAGCCAAGTTAGATAGCAAAACGCTATAAATTCTGAACATCGAAAAATTTGATTAATTGTTTGATGTTCTATTCAGCGCTATACTAGGTTAAATTACATTATTAGATAATAGCAGCTTATTGATTTTTAAGCAACTTGTATATTCAATCACATTCAATTTAACTGTGCCCTATACCAATTATTGAGTTAGCTTATGCTGAATCGGAAACTTAATTTTGAAAGTAGTGAAATCACCCCTGTCAAACTCAAGATTACCTTGAATTTGCTTCACTAAAACCGTCACCAATTTCAGACCCATGGATTGAGAG
>DATNPT010000127.1:0-5224 GCA_036703075.1 Chroococcales cyanobacterium | reverse complement strand
AAAAATGCCTTTGATGAACCCAGCTTTGAACAGAGCGTTCGTAAACTAATTGACTGCCGTCTCTTAGGCTTTGAAGATGGTTCCCAGGCTATTAACTACATCACGACTCATGATGTTGAGGGCATTGGCAACGAACGACTCTACAATTACCTAGAAAATAACGGAATTATCTACAAGGAAAAGCACATCAAACTCGCTTTTGTCTGCCTGCTTACGGCTGTAGGAATTCCCCTGATTTTGGCTGGGGAAGAATTTGCTGACCAGCACGATCTCTCACCCCAAGAAGTTCAAGATAAACAAGTAGACCCTGTTAACTACCAACGCTTAAACGACTCTTGGCGAAAAGATATCTTTAATTATGTTGCAAGGCTGGTTCGCTGGCGGACAACTGCCAAAGCTTTAGCTGTAAATGACATCCAATTTATTCACAGTGATTTTAGTGAAGGAAAGCGGGTTGTCGTTTGGCAGCGCGGTAGCGGGGAGCAGTTGGTAGTCGTTGTGGCGAACTTTTCCGACTACAGTACTCCGGATGCTGAAGAATATGTCATAGCGAACTGGCCCGCTTTACCACCAGATAAGCAATGGTGGGATGTAACACAAGATAAAGCAGCTTTGAGCGATCGAGTTGGCAAAGAGCCGATTTCTGCCTGGGAAGCTAAGGTTTATGCCTTGGTGTGAAACGCTAGGTAGAAAGAGCTAATTCATCATAAGGTGGGCATTACCTACGATAAACCCTGCAACCTTGACAAAAAGTTGTTTTAGGCAATGCCCACCCTACAACTCGGTTTGGTTGATTTAAGCGCGGCTAGTGATTGGCAGATAGGGTTAACGCTTGTTGCGATCGCTTAACGTGAGGAAACCTTAACGGTCTTGTATACGTCGAGTACTATGTTTGACTACAACTTAGTAGAAATTGACCGTTTTTCATCGCCCAAGCTTGATGCCATAACATTACAGCATGCGAGGTTCACCTCATTGGGCGATCCACATGCAGGAGGGCCAAAGCGCATCAGCTAAGCGAAGCTAGATGTATCAAAACGCACCACTATTAGACATTTGTCCGAAGGAGTAGCGCATATGAAACTGGCAATCTTTGCAACTGCTGCGATCGCAACTACCACCATCTTAAGTAGCTTATTCTTTGTAGGTTCAGCTCAAGCCCAACAGAGAATGTGCATCGTAGATAACCGTGATAACGTAATCTGCGGACGACCCGCTACTCAACGAGAAATCGATCGCTCTAACGGGGACAATAACTCCTCAAATCTCAGCAGAGGAGACATCGCTCGGGAAATCAACAGAATTTATTTTGAGGTACTAGGTCGTCGCATCGATCGAAGTGGTCTAGAAACCTACGTCAATCGGGTTGAAGATGGTTGGTCGTTCGATCGCGTTCGTAGCGATATCGCTAAGAGTCAAGAAGCCAAGGATGCAATTAACCAACTGTATGTGGAAGTACTGGGTCGCAACGCTGATTCGAGTGGGTTAAACACTTATACCAATAAGTTAGCAGGGGGATGGTCGCTTAACGATGTCCGTCGCGACCTTCAAAAGAGCGACGAAGCCAGAAATAGACGTTAGTTAGAAAAGCGATCTTAGTAGTTTTCGATATCTAATCGGTTAGTAGGTATGAATTAGTTCATGGATTCATAACTACTAATCAGCTTGTGGGGCATGGAATTGCTCAAATAATTGTGAAAAATCATGGGGCTGCCCCTGATAATTCAGCATCTGTTCATCCAAAATGACCCATGATTGGGAACTTTTAGTCCAGAGATTGCCAACAGGTTTTAGCCAACTTGTGTCGTCCAGTGTTCCAGGTTTGACATTCGTAATTTTGGGGTTACGGGAAGGATTATGAAACAACCTCGTCCCACATTCACCGCAAAATAGACAGGTTATTTCACGACCACTTTCAGAAACTCGGCTCCATTGTTTGGGTTGTCCTTGGATGATAACAACGGCATCACGGGGAACTGGCATCGACATTCCGAAAGCGCTGGAGGATTGCTTTTGACATTCCTTACAGTGGCAGACATAGAGCGTTAGAGGTTCAGCCAATATCTCATATCGGATACGTCCACATTGGCATCCTCCCGTGTAAGTTTTAGTCATAGTTTCCAGATAACTTTGCCGAACTAATACCATTGATTAAAAGTCATACAACGTCAATCTTGGTTGATAAAACGTTATGGCTTGCAATCGGTGCAACCGGCTGCTAGCTGGTGAATTGAAGATACTGAACCGCAAGTTCAGGTGTCAATTGAGCAGGTTGCGATCGCATCTGAGAAGAAACTTGGTAGCTTGGGAAAGGTGAAAACAGATGCTACTTTTCCATCAACGCCATGCCAAACACCGTTCGCTTGACTGCTGCGCTATCTGTAGCTCTGCTAATACTGGTTGCCGGATGTGCGGCTCAGTCTGATTCTTCCCAATCATCCGCCAACCAGACCGAGAATGCCACAGAATCCAAAAATCCAGTAGCAGTGGCAAAAAAGCCAGAAATCCCCTCGATCGCCTCTCCCAGCAATCCCAACCCCGCTATCCAGCAGCAAGTTGAGCAATATTTCAATGGGATAGCGGCTAAAGGATTTGTCAAGAAAAGCCAAGGGATGTGGATACAAGTGGGTAATACCCTATTGGCAAATCACCAAGGTACAGTTCCCCTACCTGCCGCTTCCCTCACCAAAGTAGCAACGTCTCTAGCGGCACTCTCTACCTTTGGGCCCGACCATCAGTTTATTACCGCGATCGGAACAACAGGTGCGATTCAAAATGGCGTATTAAAAGGTGACTTGGTAGTTCAGGGAGGCGAAGACCCTTTTTTTGTCTGGGAAGAGGCGTTCGCTCTCGGCAATCTCTTAAATCAGATGGGCATCCGACAAGTGACGGGCAATCTAGTCGTCACTGACAAATTTTACATGAACTATGAATCTAATTCCCTCAAATCCGGTAATCTGCTCAAGCAAGGGTTGAATGCTCAGATCTGGTCTCCCGCTGCACAAACCCAGTATCAGGCATTGCCTCCCGGCACACCTAAACCCCAAGTTGCGATCGCAGGTTCAGTGCAGGTAGCTTCCTCCACTCCCGGCAATGTAAAACCTCTAGTGCGCCACTACTCGTTCCCCCTGGCTGAACTGCTCAAAAAGATGAATCAGTACAGTAATAACAAGATGGCAGAAACGATCGCCAATTCCGTCGGTGGAGCTAAAGTCGTCGCTTACAAGGCAGCACAATTAGCTGGGGTGCCTCAATCTGAAATTCTCTTGGTCAATGGTTCCGGTTTGAGTCCACTCAACCGGATTTCTCCCCGTGCGGTTTGTGCAATGTTTCTAGCGCTTGAACGCTATCTTCAACCCCATAATATGACGGTTGGCGATTTGTTCGCGATCGCGGGACAGGACGAGGGCATATTGAATCAGCGCAAGATTCCTCCATTCGCTGTAGTGAAATCGGGTACTTTGAATACGGTGAGTGCGTTAGCAGGAGCATTACCGACTCAGCAACAAGGTACGGTATGGTTTGCCACGATGAATGGAGGCAACGACTTGGAGGGATTCCGCGCTCAGCAAGAAGCTCTCTTACAGGCTTTTGTCAGCCAGTGGGGTGCAGTTAAAACATTACCCGCCGAACTAACACCGAATGCTGCTAGGACTCTTCAAACGTCTCGCAATGAAATCGTCAAATAGTCGTTGAATTGTGCAATGCGGTGTATAGTTTAGCAGCGAATGGAGGTGCAATCATGAAATCGCTTGTAACTGGAGCCAACGGATTTACAGGTTCTCACTTAGTAAAAGCCTTAGAACAGCGAGGAGATACTGTTGTTGGTTTAGCCCGCAAGTCCAGCAATCTTGCACGTTTAAGCGATCGCAACGTGCAAGTTGTCTACGGCGATATCACCGATCGTGAGGCGCTGAAAACAGCTATGACTGGGGTAGACTGGGTGTTTCACACTGCCGCTTACGTTGAGCTAGGACTGGTGGATGCCGTAGAAATGGAGCGGGTAAATGTGGAAGGAACCCGTGCCGTCATGGAAGTGGCTCAATCGGTTGGGGTGTCAAAAGTGGTGTATTGCAGCACCATTGGCATATTTGGGGATACAAAAGGTGAAGTTATTAATGAAACCTTCCAACGGCAACAAACAGACTTTTCCTCTGCCTACGATCGTACAAAATACGCCGCTCAACAAATTGTCGATCGCTTGGCCGATCGAGGCCTACCCGTTGTCAGCCTTCTCCCTTCTGGCATTTTTGGTGCCGACGATCCTCATTTTGGTCCCGCCCTGCAGCAATTTCTGAAAGGAAGGTTGAAGTTGTGGGCAGGAGGCGATCGCGTTACTGGTATTGTCCATGTGGATGATTTAGCTGAGGCGATGATTCTGGCAGCCCAAAAGGGTAAACCTGGAGAACACTACATCATTTCTGCGGGTGAACTGACAACCCGTGAAATGTTTAATCTGCTCGGTCAAGAAACTGGCATTCCCGTTCCGCGTGAAGCACCCAAACCGATAGTCACATTAGTGGGAAATTTACTCGATCCGGTCGGACGCCTACTCAAATGGCAACCACCCCTCAGCCGAGAGCGCGTTCACTACATTTACGATCGCTGCGTGCGGGTGGATGCAACGAAAGCCCGTCAAGAACTCGGTTGGCATCCTCGCTCGGTCTCAGATACCCTGCGAGAGATTGTCCAAACAATGGCACCTCAGTTGTAAACAATTTAGGAAATAACGGAGAGCGGTAGAAACCGACTGAAGAAGCTTACAACTCATCCGTTCGTTTACTCAGGAACTTAAGAGCTTTTGGAAGAAAACTTAAAATCTACTTGAGGTCATTGGTGTCCTTTCAGACGAGATTTTTACCGTGAAAGCTTGACTCTAACAACATCAACACTTTCAACATAGTCTCTGAAGAAAGTAACACAAGCAGGAGCATCCCATTTGCGATCGCGTTCAGCTTACTCAACTTTCGCAATAGGGGTTTACTTAAATTTTTTGTTACAGCTTTATACTCCACTCTACCTACAGAATAAAAAGTATTTTTCATTTCTCTAATTAGTTTTTATTAGGTCAAACGACCAATTTTTTGAAAATTTCTGCAAGAGGGCAACATGAGCGGGAGAGTTAAAGCCTAAATCGCTGATACTTGTGATACTTGGTATCAATTATTACTTTTTACCTCCTTTTGTCCTTATCTTCCGCATCTGCAAAAAAGCTTATTTTAAG
>DATNPT010000121.1:0-4560 GCA_036703075.1 Chroococcales cyanobacterium | reverse complement strand
AAGCACGTTGGAGACAATTGGACTGGGGCAGGCATTTCGTGATGCCCTGAAAGCGCCGGATCGATCGAGGAAGGCGTATTTCGGCTTGTTTCCGTTCCGATGGAAGACCGACTGGAAGCAGTCATTCAATGCACTGCGAGGGCGTGGTCGTCCATTTGTGGCACCAATTCTACAGACGTTCATTTTCAACCAAGCACCCAGAGAAGTACTCGACTGGGCAGACAAGGTAGCGAAGTGGTATTTTGAGCGGATTATTCCCTGTCACTTTGACGCACCTATTGCGGTTGGGCCGCATGAGTTTCGGCAGGCGTTCACCTTCCTTGAGAAGAAGCCTTCTATCCGTGAGAATTCATTGGGGAATGAAAGTCAGCCTTTACTTGAGGAGGACTTTGAATTCATGAGGAAACTTGAAGAGAATTTGACTAAGCGCGGGATCACGTCACCAGCGAAAGAGAACGTGTGAGGTCGTGATTTTTTGCGATCGCAATTCCTTTCTCGACACAGCACCCAAAGCCCACTCAACTAGTTCACAGCGCCCCTCCCGGCTGAGTCTACAAAACAAGGGTACTTTTCACTTCCCCCATTGGAAAACCGCAGCCCCCCAAGTCAATCCAGCACCGAAGCCAGACGCTACAATCGCATCACCGGATTTAATCTTGCCCTCCCGGACGGCTTCATCCAAGGCTAGGGGAATGGAAGCGGCTGAGGTGTTGCCATAGCGAGCAAGATTGCTCAGGACTTTCTCTCCCGGAATCTTGAGGCGTTCGGCAACGGCGTCGAGAATGCGCTGGTTGGCTTGGTGCAAGAGCAGCCAATCGATTTGGTTAGTGGTGAGATTTGACCGAAACAGGGCTTTTTCAATAACTTCCGGCACTTTTTGTACAGCAAATCGATAAATTTCCTTGCCGTTCATGGTAATGGGTTGATAAGTGCCTTGATTAATCGTAATACCATCAACGAGTTCTGTTGGTTGTGAGTCGTAGGCGAGTTGAAGCGATTTATTGAGAGTGCCATCGCTACGCAGCTCAAATCCCAAAAAGCGATCGCTCTCATTTGCCTGCAACACTACAGCGCCCGCACCATCTCCAAACAGTACGCAAGTCCGTCGATCTGACCAATCCACCCAACGCGAAAGAATATCAGCACCAATCAGCAGGACGTTTTTGTAAGTACCCGTGCGGATAAATTGAGCGGCGGTTACTAGACCAAAGACAAAACCCGAGCAAGCGGCTGTCATATCAAACGCAACGGCTTGAGGTGCGCCTAGCGCTGCCTGAATCTTACAGGCTGTGCCAAATAAGTCATCTGGTGTCGAAGTGGCGAGAAGAATCAAATCCAAGTCGGTTGGCGCAATTCCCGCCATCGCGATCGCATTTTGAGCGGCCTGAGTTGCGATCGCGCTTAGACTATCTTGTACGTCCGCCAGATGCCGTTCGCGAATACCCGTGCGTGACGCAATCCACTCATCTGATGTCTCAACGATCTGGCTTAGGCGATCGTTGTCGAGTGTAACGTCTGGTGTCGCAGAACCGCTCCCGGTAATGGCAATGCCTGCCCCTAACTGATTCAAAGCTATTCTCCATCGCTCGCTGGAACATTCAGAAGCTCAAAGGTGAGTCGTCGAGGGTAAACCGTTAACCCATCAACTCAATTTCTGAATTGTGAATTATGAATTGAGTGAGTTTTTTGATGTCCTGTCGTGCTGGATAGCGCGACGCTTGGCTAATAGTTAGTAAGAGGCAAATCTCCTGCCAACCTTTCATCCTTCATAATTCCTAATTCATCCTTTTCCGACTCCTTACTCCTCAATTTTCTGACTGCTAGCGGTTGATTCGCGATCGCTTTTGAAATCCTTCGCTTGAATTCGCTCTAGGACTTGGTTCTCGATCGCGTCTTTCGCTAGGCGAATCGCATTAAAAATCGACGGAGCCTGAGAGCTACCGTGACTAATGATACAAATTCCTGCGACACCTAGGAGCAGTCCTCCCCCATGTTCGGCATGATCGACGCGCTGCTTAATCCGCTTCAGGTTAGGTTTCAGGAGTGCTGTACCCAATTGACCAGATAGTCCTTGAGGGAGTTCTTCTCGCAGGATTTGGAGCATGATCTCGCCCACGGCTTCGGCAAACTTGAGTAAGACATTGCCCACAAAACCGTCGCAGACGATGACATCAAACCGACCGGAGAGTACATCTCTACCCTCGGCATTGCCAATAAACGTAATTCTTTGGTTTTCTTGCAGGAGCTGATGAGCGCGGACTGCTGCATCGTTCCCCTTGGTGGATTCTTCCCCAATATTGAGTAGCCCAACTTTGGGAGCGTCCATGCCCAGCACGTACTGACTGTAGACCGAGCCCATCACGGCGAACTGTTCTAGATATTTCGGACGACAATCAACATTCGCCCCTACATCTAAAACCAGCACCGGCTTTCCGGCTATCATCGTTGGAAATACTGCACCAATCGCTGGGCGATCGATTCCTTTCAAACGACCTAAGCGGAGTAGCGCCGCTGCCATAGCCGCTCCGGAGTGACCGGCAGACACCACGGCATCCGCACGCTGTTGTTTGACTAAATCCATTGCCACATTGATCGAAGCCTTGGGCTTGCGCTTCAAGCTCACCAACGGCTCCTCATGCATTTCCACAACACCCTCAGCGGGAATAATTTCAATATCGGATAAACTGGTGTGTTGCTTGAGGGAAGATTCAATCGCTTGAGGATCGCCTACCAACAAAACCTCGACGTCTAGCTCCGCCTTTGCTCTAATAGCTCCAGCAACGATTTCGGCGGGAGCATGATCCCCTCCCATAGCGTCAACTGCGATCCGTGCGCGATTCGATGCCATTGCTCAAAGTGTATAGAAACCTTAAAAATTCTACCAGAAGCCCCTTGCACAACATGAAACCTCATGCGATCTACCTGACCCCCCATGAAACTGCGTGAAGAACACTTTTCAGGATCGTCATCGAGTCTTTAAAATGAAGCACCGTAGAGAAGGGATCGGAATGCTACATCGATTAACGGCTGGATTACTGGCCACGGGAATTGTGGCTCTACTGGTAAAGGTCTTGGAAATCCAACCAACGACGGCCAAGACAGTTCAGCTACTCGCATGGCAAAATATGCCTTTGTTTTCGACACTGTCTCAGCCAGATCCAGCTGTTGAGGCGATTATACGTCAATATGTGAAAAGCTGGGGAACTAAAGGAGCAGGAGAAGCGAATCAGGCGGTATGGATTCAATCAGGACTCACTGTCCTTGCCGACAATCAAGGCAAAGTTCCTCTCCCAGCAGCCTCATTAACAAAAATCGCCACAACCTTGGCAGCCTTGGAGAAATGGGGCCCGTCTCATCGGTTTGAAACGATAGTCAGTGCAACGGGACCCATTAAAAATGGAGTGTTGCAGGGAGACTTAGTAATTACTGGTGGTGGTGACCCTTTGTTTGTTTGGGAGGAAGCGATCGCATTAGGAAATAGCCTCAACCAAATGGGAATCCGTCAAGTAGCGGGAAATTTAATCATTAACGGCGATTTTTATGTAAATTATGAGGAAAATCCGGTCGTTTCTGCTCAGCTACTTCAGCAAGCTTTTAATTCCCAAAAGTGGTCGCGGGGATTCGTCTATCGTTACAGTCTGATGCCGCCAAAAACACCAAAACCCCAAATCGCGATCGCTGGTGGGATTAAAGTCGCCAGCCTGCCCCTGCCTAAAAAATTATTGTTGCTGCGTCACCAGTCGCTACCTCTCGATCTTATTCTCCGGGAGATGAACATCCATAGCAACAATCACATGGCAGATATGTTGACAAAAGCCCTTGGCGGTCCACAAGTGAGAACGCAACTGGCAGCACAAAGTGCTGCCATCTCCCCCAACGAACTGCAACTGGTCAATGGCTCTGGTTTGGGTGTAGAAAATCGGATGTCAGCTCGTGCGGTTTGTGCTTTACTGATAGGCGTCGATCGCTTCTTACAAGCCCACAACCTGAATATTGCAGATGTATTCCCACTCGCTGGACGGGATAAGCAGGGAACCCTGTATGGACGGAAACTCCCAGTCGGGACTGCCATGAAAACGGGAACTCTACGGGATGTGAGCGCTCTTGCCGGTGTGATACCAACTCGCGATCGAGGTAGGGTTTGGTTCGTCATTATGAACCGAGGTAACGATATCTGGGGCTTCCGGAGCCAGCAAGACCAGTTGGTAGAACAGCTATCCCAACATTGGGGGAATCCGCCCACACTTCAAACTCGTACAGCCAGCACTGATATATCGGAAGTCTCTAGACTCCTCGGCGACTCCAAACGCAATCAGACGGTGGTGAGTAGCCGAGTCAAGACTTAATCGTTCTAGGCTAGTGTCTCACTTCGCTAGCCGTCATCATGTCTATGATAAAACTTCGCATTAAAGTCAAAACTGCTGGTATGACGATATGCCCCATGTCAAACTCTTGGTACTTCACGGTCACGCCCAACGCTTTTAGGCTATCTCTCGCGTTTTGAGCCGCACTAAGAGGAACCATTCCATCTTGCCTACCATGTGCGATCAAAACAGGAGG
>DATNPT010000097.1:0-11292 GCA_036703075.1 Chroococcales cyanobacterium | reverse complement strand
AGGGTTTGCTGAAATTCGGACCATACATCATTGAGATAAGCGTAGTCGAGTTGGCTGATGACTTCCCGCTTGATGACCTTTTTAACTTCAGACAGGTTTTGCACCATGCCATACTCATCCAACTCTCCAATCAGAGAGACGAACAGGACATAGTTGTGTCCGTGTCCGGGGAACTTGGCACCCAGACCGAATCGCTGAATGTTCTCGACTTCACTCAGTTCTGGCAACCAGTATCGATGACTTGCTGAAAACTGAGCGCGACGGTGAATGATGCATTCCATTGGTATTGCGATCGACTAGAGAATGTAAAGTTCCGTGAACGAGAACTCTTTTCAGGATAAACGAATTTGAGCGTAGGGAACCAAGTAAAGTGAGGGGAGAGAGAAAATTAGGGTATAAGTGTAACTGCTATCACAACTTATTTGGCTAAGTCTTTCACCGCGTCTCTCGCTTCATAACGGAGGAAGCCAGCAATTCTAAAGAGTTCTTGACCCGTATGCAGGTAGTGGTCATCATAGTTTTGGGTAAAACGCTCTAACTCTTCTAAACCATCTCCAATGTGATTGAGACAGTAATAGAGGCGGGCGGCAGCCCCCGCAACAGTAGATGGATTGGGTTTAGAGTGAAATATCAGTTGAGCCTGTTTGAGGTAGTGCTGGCACTCTTCTAGATAATCTTGGAACTCTGTCATGAGTTCGTCATCAAAGGGGTCGGCAGAGAGTTCGTCAATTTGAGCTTTGAGAGGGTTGAGAATGTAATTAATTAGGCGATTGACCGGCGCATAGACCTGCTGCATCCACTCCTCTAGCCGCGCATCAGCATCTCGTCCTGTCTGGCGATGGCGTTGATAGTATTGTTGAGCATCAGCAGTTCGCTGTTGTCGGTTCTGGTATTGGGGTTGATTTGTGGAGTATCGCAGTTGTTGGTCATAAGAGCGGCGGCGGTTCGGGTCGCTCAGGACTTCGTAGGCCGCATTCACTTGAATGATTTTCTCAACGTTGGCTGTTTCACTGTGACTATCGGGATGAAAGCGTTTAGCTAAACGCCGATAGGCTTGTTTAATCTCTGCTGACGTGGCATTGCGCTCGACATTAAGGATGTCGTAGTGATTATGGTCTGACATTTATAACGTTGGTAAAGCGTTTAAAAGTTCGGATAGGGTGGTTTTAGATTTATTGGGTCAGCACTGTGAGTCAAGACTGCTCAGTGCAAACTACTCCTCACTTTCACCCTAGCGCAATACCTGTTTCCTATAGAGTGAAGATGGGCTGCAATAAGTTTTATAGGGTAGACCTTGACAACTAGAGCAGCGATTGCAATAGGGATGAATACTCTCGTCGATGCGATCTCTCACTCACCACTTCAGCTTAAGTGCTGCTAATCTAGAGCGTTTCGGGAATTAGTATTAGGACTTACGCATAGCCTCTATCTGTAAGGTGTGTAAGCTTAGCGTAACGCACGACGATCGCTCTAGATGGTGTAGACGCCTTTATTAGGAATTGGGGAATTAATGCGCTCTTGCAGCAGCTCCGGAGTGAGAGGTACGCATGAACTTTCTTAACTAGACGGCAGATTTTCCCACCCAGATGGGAAACCTTTTAATTAGGTTGATGATTGATTTAATCCGATGGAGTCGATTGGATGCCGAAGCATTTATTAAAAAAGTTTCTTCTTGTGTTGGTAGGAGCATTAGCGATCGCGGTAGGAATTACCTTTTTTAATACGACCAACGCTACCACGACTTTTTATTATGCTGTGACTGAGTTGGAAAGCCTTAGCAGCAAGGAAAGCGGCGCTAATGGCATTAACAACTCAGGACAAGTTGTAGGCTATTCGTACCCTAGTGGTGGACCTATGCATGCCGTCTTGTGGGACGATGGCACGCTGATTGATGTAAAGACAGGAGGTGCTATAACCCTCAACTACGCCTCAGCGAGCAATAAGATGGGGCAGGTGGTCTGTAATCTCAGCCCAGGATGGCACGTATTGGGGCGGTGTCCCTATTTGTGGCAAGACGGTAAAGTCACCTACATCGGTGAATGTGGGGGCAGCAGCTACGTTAGTGCGATTAATAATGCGGGACAGGTAGCTGGTTGGGATATTACGCGAGCCTTTGTATGGCAAAATGGCAACACAAATTACTTGAGTTCCCTTGGCGGCAGTAATAGTTACAGTTTAGCTTTAGGCATTAACAATAGGGGACAGGTAGTCGGCTCTTCAAGCACCAGTAGCGAACAGCATGCCGTGTTGTGGCAAAATAACACGATAAAGGATTTGGGTACCCTCCCAGGTGGCAGTGGAAGCCAAGCCTCCAGTATCAATGAAATTGGGACGGTGGTTGGCTTGTCGAATACCAGTAGCGGTTCCACACACGCTGTTTTGTGGCAAAAACGCCAGATCAAAGATTTAGGGACGTTGGATGGAAACGATACCCAAGCTACTGATATCAACAACCGAGGAACGGTAGTGGGCTACTCATTTAACTCTTATGACGCTCCCATACACGCTTTTGTCTGGAGAAACGGTACGATGAGAGACCTCAACAGCCTACTGCCTGCTAATTCCGGCTGGGAACTAACTGCCGCTTATGGAATTAACGATCGCGGACAGATTGTGGGTAAAGGGAAAAAAGACGGTCAAACCAAGGCTTACCTCCTAACGCCTATCTGGATTACTAATTAACTAACCGATCGGCTCTATTCAATCAGTAGAGCAATTTTGCCAGTTGTTGACCCAGTTTCCAACGCTTTGTGAGCAGCCGCTGCGTCTTTGAGGGGATAGGTTTCGCTCAGGTGAATTTTCAGCTTGCCTCGATCGATCCAAGCCGCACATTGTTTGAGAATTTCAGCTTGATGCTGCTGGGCGGTAACGAGTTCTTGCAACAGTGGAGTTAGCATGAGTTCGAGGCTAATGCGGAGATTTCGCGATCGCGCCGTCTTCAAATTCCCTTGGGAGGGGTCGGGTTCGAGAATTGTGACCAAATCACCATATACCCGGACTGCTGGTACTGTATCAAAAAAAGTTTTACCACCTACCGTATCGAAGGCAAGGTCTACTCCTTCTCCCCCAGTCCAATCTAAGACAGCCTTCACAACGTCAGTTTGTTTATAGAGGATGGGCAAATCGACCCCCAGTTGACGAACTAGCCTTGCTTTATCTTGAGAACCGACAGTCGTACACACCTGGGCCCCTTTGAGTTTCGCCAGCTGGATGGCAATATGACCGACCCCCCCAGCACCCGCCTGAATCAGCACGCGTTGACCAGCTTCTAGGCGTCCTCGATCGTAGAGGGATTCCCAGGCAGTAATTAACACTAGAGGAGCAGCCGCTGCTTCGGCAAACGAGAGAGAAGCTGGTTTGTAGGCAACCATCTGCTCTTCCACGACGGCGAATTCGGCATAGTTGCCAGTGCCAGATTTGCCCAATCCCCCGGCACAGAAATACACTTCATCGCCTACTTTGAATCGCTGAACACCAGAACCCACCGCTTCTACAACACCAGCACCATCACAGCCTAAGATGGCTGGCATCTCGTCTGGGTAAAAGGTACCTCGGCTCCGCAGTTTAGTGTCAATTGGGTTAATGCCTGCTGCCCGAAGTCGCACCAGGATTTCTGTATCCTTGTCAATCTTGGGGTCTGGAACATCTTGCAGTTGCAAGACGTCTGGAGCACCCGCTTGTGTCATTACAACAGCTTTCATAGGAAGTTCTAAAACCGAGAAGTTTTGCCGTAATTAATACTACAGGTTAGAAGGCGAGTTCCGAACCCAGGTGGCGAATGCAATCTAGTCACTATTCACAGCTAACTGTTTTAGCTGATATTTCGCACCTTTCTCAATAATCGTAAGGTGGGCGCTGCCGACTAGAATTTGAAAACTTGATTCTATCGTCGGTCACCAGTGTCCACTCTACATAGCCTGGAAAGCGCAACAGTTTAACTGTTTTAATCACGTTAAGCTAGATTAAGTTCAGCAAACTTGTGTAAAATGCGCCATCTCAAACAACACTTTGCGACTTCCGTTTTAAAAAAATTTGTTCCATCATACCGATTCATTCGTATTCCAAAATCGACGATCGGGAGAAGCTATGAGCATCATCTAGATCTCAATAGCAGTTCCATTAAAGTTTTGACTTGGAATATCGCTAAGAAAAACTATGAAAAGCTTTGGGCAAAAGATTTTCGGACTATTCTTGAACAATACCAACCCGATTTGATATTTTTGCAAGAATTTAGGCTAAGGATGGGGTCAGGAAATGTTGTCGGATTGGTAGAGATGAGTTGGAGCTTTGCCCCCAATTTTATGGATGCTTATCATCAAACTTATTCTGGGGTCTTGACGGCAGCTAAAATTAGACCGCTTTCTAACGATTCAATTCTCACCAATCACTACGAGCCTATTATTAAAACTCCTAAAGTTTCCCTGATTACACAGTATCCAATACTTAGTAAAAGAGAGACTCTCCTTACAATTAATAGTCACCTAATCAATTTTGTGGACTTGAATAAATTTAGAACTCAACTCCATGAGTTAGAACTGGCTCTGTCTACCCATCACGGACCCATTATCTTTTCAGGAGACTTTAACACCTGGAATCGAAAAAGAGCAGCTCTCCTGGAGAACGTCGCAATACGATTGGGTTTAACGCCAGTAGCATTTGCCCCTCACGAAAGTAAAAAAATTAAACGATTTCTGCTATCACCGCCCCTAGACTATATCTTTTATCGAGGACTGAATGAAAAGAAAGCGAGTGCTAAAGTGCTAGACCACATTTGTTCATCCGATCACAAGCCACTGTTAGCTGAATTTTCTTGTGTAAATCATTCATCAAAATTCTAAATAATTAGAATTGTTTATAGAGGTAGGGGATTCTTGCTCTCACCGAAAGTGAACTCCTAAGCAACTGCTCCCTGTTGAGTAGTTTGTCTGGCTATGTCATCTATCTTTCAATAGATTAGTTGGAGAACTATAAGCTGTCACGCATTTAAATTGGGTATCAGTAGCGACCGAGATGGTCGCACTACAAGGATTCTGCAATTCTTGACAGTAAAGCTTAAATGACGAACAGCTTAACCCGTACTCAGACACTCAAGAAGCCCGAGGCAGAAGAAGGATACAGGGAAGTGTTTCTTTCATTTCAGCAAAAAAAGTGTGTTGATAACTGCCACTAGTGCGTGAATATGCATATATGATGAAGGAATTCTGAAAAACTAATACAAAAAAATTGATACAAAAATTAACATTAAACGCTTCTGTTCGAGAGAGTTTCTCTTAGAACAGTAGTCGTTTCATTGCTTGAAGATGAGGGTGAAGACAATCTATGCGTAAGTGGAGTTTTCTGCTGCTAGCCGTCATATTCTTTGTGACTCCTCTGGCAGCCTGTAGAAGCCGTTCTAGTAATACGACTGCCCAAGCAGGCAGTAGTGCATCGGGAGGGGCTCTTTTCAATAAAGTGAAAAGCCGGGGCAAGTTACTATGTGGTGTGAGTGGTAATCTGCCAGGGTTTAGCTACGTAGATCAGCAGGGTAAATACTCCGGCCTCGACGTAGATATTTGCCGTGCGATCGCGACTGCCATGTTTGACGATCCAGAAAAAGTAGAATATCGCAACCTCAATGCCAAAGAGCGATTTACAGCGCTACAAGCGGGGGAAATCGATGTCTTGAGCCGTAACACCTCTATGACAATGAACCGCGATACCGCTCAGGGTATAGAGTTTGCCCCGGTCGTCTTCTACGATAGTCAAACCATCATGGTGAAAAAAGCCGCTGGGGTCAAAGACCTGAAGGGATTACAAGGCAAATCCATCTGCGTGCAAACCGGAACCACCACCGAGCAAAATTTATCTGACCAAATGCGTAAAGCAGGTGTGAAGTATACACCGATCGTCTTTGAAGAAGTCGATCCCACCTTTGCCGCTTACCAAGAAGGTCGCTGTCAAGGGGTAACTAGCGATCGCTCTCAGCTGGTGTCTCGTCGCAGCAAACTCCCTAACCCCGACGATAACGTAATCCTAGACGTGGTGATGTCAAAAGAGCCGTTGGCACCAGCCGTCAAAAAAGGCGACCCTCAGTGGACTGACACTGTCAGGTGGGTCATCTACGGTCTGATGGAAGCGGAAGAACAAGGCATTACCTCAAAAAACATCGACCAATTTGCTAGTAGTACCGATCCGGTAGTGAAGCGACTGCTGGGAACAGAAGGAACCTTAGGGAAAGATATCGGTCTGACTAACGACTTTCTAGCTCGCGCCATCCGAAAAGTCGGCAACTATGGGGAGATTTACGAACGCAACCTCGGTCAAAGTACAGCCTTCAAATTGAAACGCGGTCAAAATGACATCTGGGAAAAGGGTGGTTTGATGTACTCACCACCGTTTAGGTAAGAACAATTCTAGAAATAGTGAATAAGGTGAGCATTGTTTAAACACAAATCTTTGTCAGCTTGCAGGGTTTATCGTAGGCAATGCCCACCCAACAGATGTAGCAAAGATGAATGTTTAAAAAACACTAATGCCATAATTCATCATTCATAATTTCGATCTACCCCTTAAGTCCAAATGAGTAGCTCACCGCAACCGGGTAACAGCCGCGATTCACTCAACTTCAAAGACATCCCGAAGCTGCTGCGGGATGTCAGGTTTTGGAATATTGCCGGACAAATCATCGCTGTTGTTTTGATTGTTACAGCGATCGCAATCCTAGGAGACAATCTCCTCTACAATTTGCAACGATTAGGTCTTGGGTTGGGATTTGACTTTCTCGATTCGCAGGCCTCGTTCGATATTGGGGAGAGTTTGATTCCCTACAACCCGGCTGATACGTTTGGTCGGGCAATTGCAGTAGGATTGCTCAACTCGTTGCGAATCATCGTCTTAGGGCTGATTCTCGCCTCAATCGTTGGCTTGATTGTCGGGATTGCCCGCCTTTCCGATAACTGGTTAGTGCGACATCTTGCCTTAGTGTATGTTGAAACCTTTCGCAACATACCCTTGCTCGTGCAACTCCTCTTCTGGTACTCGGCAGTGCTGCTCAAGCTGCCGCCACTGGAGAAATCCGTTACGCTCCTCAATAGTATCTTCTTAACCCAAACGGGCTTGTATGTTCCCTGGTTCGTTAGTAATGCCACTACGGGAATTTGGGTGTTGTTGCTGGCGATTGGGATTGTAGGCGCAGCTTGGGCTTGGCGCTGGCGAACCCGGATGATGGTGGAGCAAGGTCGTCCTGGCAGACAACTCCTATGGGCGGCAGGAGCGATCGCGATTTCCTTACTCCTGGCTTTAATTTTGACCCGGAGAGAACCGTTCGTTATCAGTTTGCCCCAAGTTACTAACGATGCGATCGAGGGCGGATTGCGGATGAGTCCGGAGTTTTGCGCCATCCTGATCGGCCTGGTATTTTATACGGGCAGTTTCATTGCTGAAATCGTGCGGGCTGGAATTCAGTCCGTGCCCAAAGGTCAGTGGGAAGCCGCAAAAGCCGTGGGATTGCGTGGAGGTCTGGCAATGCGGCTGATTATCTTACCCCAAGCGCTGCGAGTGATTATTCCCCCATTGACTTCGCAGTACCTCAACTTAGCAAAGAATTCCAGTTTAGCGATCGCGGTTGGCTTCTCCGATATCTATCAAATTGCCTCAACCACACTCAATCAAACGGGTCGTGCTGTTGAGGTCATGGCGATCATTGCAGTAGCCTATCTCACAATTAGCTTGATTATTTCTTCGGTAATGAACTTCCTCAATAGCAGAGTGCAACTCAAGGAGAGGTAATGAGAATTTTAGATTTTGGATTTTGGGTTGATTGGAATCAGTAGCAATGCGATCGCTGTGAAAATTCATCGTTCATAATTCAGAATTTAGTAAGGTAAACTATGGCGCACATGGACAACCTATCCCCACTAGCTCCTCCTGAGGTTGAGTCTCCGTCTCCCTGGAACTGGGTGCGGGCAAATTTGTTGAGTACCTGGTACAACGCTGTCCTAACGATTGTTTGCCTGTTGGCGATCGCGTGGATACTCAAAACACTCCTGACTTGGATGTTCTTTCAAGCTCAGTGGGCAGTTGTCCAAGCAAACTTACCACTATTTTTTGTTGGTCGTTTTCCTCGAAATTTGTATTGGCGAGTTTGGACAACGTTAGAGGTAATTGCTGGGATTGGGGGATTGACTTGGGGCTTTTATCAAAAGCAAGGTCGTCTTTGGAATCGCCCGTTATTGCTTACTTTGGGTGCAGCAATTGTCGTTGTCGCCTTGTTACCGATTGGCTTAACCCCACACCTGTGGCTTTGGGGAGCGATTGCTTTAGTGGCAATCGGTTATGGAGTGGGACGACACTTACCTCTCAACCTAGGTAGCTGGTTGCCTGTGGCTTGGGTTGTCTCCTATTTCATTATCCTGTGGCTGATTAAGGGAGGCTTCGGTTTAGAGGAGACAAGCACGAATGACTGGAATGGGTTACTGCTAACGTTGTTGGCGGCACTTACTAGCATTACGCTCTCGTTTCCCATTGGGGTATTACTCGCGTTGGGTCGTCAAAGCGCCCTGCCTGTCGTTCGCTGGTTTAGCATCCTCTATATCGAATTGGTTCGAGGGCTACCGCTGATCGGTATCCTGTTTTTTGCACAATTGATGTTGCCGTTATTTCTACCCCCCGAATACGAAAGAATGGATCGGGTAGTGCGAGCGATCGCGGGGCTTACTCTGTTCAGTGCGGCATACTTAGCGGAGAACGTGCGCGGGGGTTTGCAATCGATTCCTCGCGGTCAAGCGGAAGCCGCACGCGCTTTGGGATTGAATCCAGCCTTTACGGTTGTGCTAATTATCCTGCCTCAAGCGTTAAAAGCTGTGATTCCAGCAATTGTGGGTCAGTTTATTAGCTTATTTAAAGATACATCGCTCCTGGCATTATTCGGTTTATTGGAGTTGCTGGGGATGGGGCGTTCGATTTTGGCACAGCCTGAGTTTATCGGTCGTTATGCGGAAGTATATTTCTTCATTGCTCTAATTTATTGGATATTCTGTTATGCCATGTCGTTAGCTAGCCGACGTTTGGAGAGGCAATTAAATGTCGGTCATCGTTAACCTGCAATTAGGAAACGTTTGTAGCTCGGAAAATTAATAAAATGACACAGCAACCCCTGCCAATTCAGAATACAAGCTCTTCATCAGAAGATACTCCTGCGATCGTTGCCCAAGACGTTCACAAATGGTACGCCAGCAATAAGTTTCACGTCCTGCGCGGCGTCAGCCTGACTGTGAATCGAGGGCAAGTTGTGGTGATTATGGGGCCTTCGGGTTCTGGTAAGTCCACATTTATTCGGACGTTCAATGCGTTAGAGGATTACCAGCGAGGGCGGATTGTCATTGATGGCATTGAACTGTCCCACGATATCCGCAATATTGACACCATTCGTCGGGAAGTTGGGATGGTGTTTCAACAGTTCAACTTATTTCCTCACCTCACGGTACTGCAAAACGTGATGCTAGCGCCGATTTGGGTACGTCGCTGGAAAAAGGCAAAGGCAGAAGAAGTGGCGATGCAATTGCTCGAACGGGTGGGAATTTTAGAACAGGCAAAAAAATATCCCGGCCAGTTATCTGGAGGGCAGCAGCAGCGAGTTGCGATCGCACGGGCTCTAGCGATGCAACCAAAGATTATGCTATTTGATGAACCCACGTCAGCCCTCGATCCGGAGATGGTACGGGAAGTACTCGATACAATGCGATCGCTTGCTCAGACGGGAATGACAATGGTTGTGGTTACTCACGAAGTTGGCTTTGCGCGTGAGGTGGCAGATCGGATCGTGCTGATGGCGGATGGACTATTGGTGGAAGAAGCACCACCTAAAGACTTCTTCCAAAATCCCCAAGAAGAGCGCACCCGTAAGTTCTTATCTCAAATCCTTTAATGTCGGGATTGTTAGACCACTATCTTGGACTACTTTTGTGTTGCTGGCTTAATCAGTGAGGATAAAGTCTGATAGAGACACCTGTGTTGTGTCTTGAACGATAGCAACTAGATATTGTCCGCTGTAAATTCCCGTGTCTAAAGCAGAGCTTCCAGACAAATTTTGAGAGTAGTCTAGAGTGTATGGATATAGATTTATGAGTTGAATTTTATCGCCTTGAGTCTGACTAAAGTCCGTAATAATATCAACATCTGAGGGACTGATAATGCCTTGAAAAGATAATGCAAACGTGTCAGCTCCAGCTCCTCCTGTCAAGATGTTATTACCAAGCCCACCATTTAGAAAGTCATTACCAGCTCCACCATACAGGATGTCATCTCCCGGCATAAATATAGCATTACTAGTACTATCACCATAAATGGTGTCATCGCCATTTCCACCATAAATAGTGTCATTTACTTCAGTAAAATTAAATCCAGGGATATCTTCACCATAAATGATGTCATTGCCAGCTTTACCATAAATGGTGTCATTGCCATTTCTGCCTCGTATGACATCTTGACCAGCTCCACCAATTATAATGTCACTACCGTCTCCACCACTTCGGGCAAAGACAAAATCCTTGACCAGAGATACTTGCGTATTGTCTTGTACAACAGCGATTAAATTACCTTGGTAGTAAATTCTTGTATCTAAAGCACTACCACCGACCAAATTCATTGTTTTGTCTAAAGAGTAATCGCTGAGACTACCATAGGTAGGAATCTTATCGCCCTGGCTGCGACGAAAGTCTTTAATCGTATCGATTGAATAAGTAGCATAATAAGCATCATTACCGATGTCGAACAAGTCAGCTCCTGCACCCCCTATAAGAACATCATTGCCAGCAGTCGCAGCAAGATTGTCATTACCAGCTCCGCCAATTAGGGTGTCATTTTTAGTTCCACCAGCAAAGTTGTCATCTCCGTCATAACCTCTTGCTAAAAGCGGTTCGGTGCCATCGTAGTAAAAGTAATAATCGTTGTTGCTTGTTCCCTCAAAAATCGCCATGTGTGGGTTCCTCGTTGTATGAGCAAAGATGAAAAACTACTAGCTTCTGTTGCTACTCATCTCTAATCAACAGACATAACACTTAACAATACGAAACTAGTAGTACCCGCACGGGTACTTTGAGGAAAGGAGAAAGCAATGTTTGGCAGCTGTACAAATTCTCTTGCCTTCTGCCTTCTGCCTCCTGACTTCTGCCTTTAGCGATCGCCAACCGACAGTAAGCTAAGACTTCTGCCACAATGCAGATAATTGCTCCACTACTACCATGACGGGAATCCATCAAAACCGGATAAAAATACACCAACTGCGGGCTTTGGTTGCTGTAGCCGAATATGGGA
>DATNPT010000091.1:0-17914 GCA_036703075.1 Chroococcales cyanobacterium | reverse complement strand
CTAACTGTAATCGCTGTAGGGGTCTGGGTAGCACCAACTCAGGCAGACTCGCTGCACGACAGCATTGCTGAAAAAGTAGTTGAGCTAGAGGCTTCACAGGAACGCTGGATTTTCATTGACTTAAAAACGCAACGGCTAATTGCTCTAGAGGGGGCAACTCCGGTTTATGCGATCGTAGTATCTAGTGGGAAAAACTCCAGCCCTACTCGTCCCGGTATCTTCAAGATTCAATCGAAAGTTCCGGCTCAACGCTTGAGGGGTGCTGGCTACGATATCCCTAATGTTCCTTACATTATGTTTTACCAGGGAAATTACGCAATCCACGGCGCTTACTGGAATCACCAGTTTGGGAAACCTGTGAGTCACGGCTGCGTGAATGTGGCGGTGAATCATGCCCGTTGGTTATTTGCTTGGGCATCGGTGGGAACGCCAGTGCTGATTTATTAGAGCGAACCACAGAGGCGCAGAGGTCACAGAGAGAAAAAGAGGAGATACAGATAAGGAACTTTATAGGGGCGGATTCGGTTTGAGACGATTCTAGCTTTAGCATCGGCAACCAAATGAGCGATCGCTTCCGCATCAAAGATAAAATTTGCCAATGCCCAGCTTTTAGCTTAAATCGCAAGAAGCCTCACGTCTCAACCCGAAATGTTTAAGCCTTTTCGTCTTCCCGTTTCTGCTAGGTTCATTGGTATCCTGCTAGCCGCATTCGCGCTCGTCAATTTAGCTCCGCTTGCTGTTGCCCAGGAAAACGCCGTTACTCTAGCACGGCTGCCGAGAACTCCAGACCAAACGGTAGAGTGCGAAATCCTAGTTGCGGGGGGTGGCTTAGCGGGAACGGCGACGGCATATGAAGCCTTACTCGCTGGACGCACGGTTTGCATGACCGATATTACTGACTGGATTGGGGGACAGCTGACGTCTCAAGGAACCTCTGCCTTTGACGAAGCCCAAAAACAGCGATCGCTTTTGTTCTACTCTCGCGGTTACAAAGAACTGCGCCAGCGGATCGAACGCAAATACGGTATGCTCAATCCCGGTGATTGTTGGGTCAGCGTCTCCTGTTTTATCCCTAAAGATGGTTATCAACTCTTAGTCGAGCAATTGCGGGATGCGGAGAAAAAAGGCAAGGGCAAACTCAAATGGTTCCCCTCCACCGTCATCAAGGAATTGGAATACAGTGCCGATGGCAAGATGATTAATGGAGTAATTGCGATCGAGCACAGCCCTGTTTCCGGGACACCTCCTCTCAATACAGAACCCTTATCAAAAATTATCGAAGACGCTTATCGCTATGAGAATTCGCCTCGGCTAACCAAGCAAATAATCCACTTCGTTCCCCAGCCTTTCAAACAGAAGCGTCCTATCAATTGGTTAGTCGTCGATGCTACCGAAACGGGTGAACTGGTGGCACTGGCTGATGTTCCCTATCGCCTGGGAATTGACCCCCGCTCCTACCGAAATCCTTCTTCTCCCACCGAGACGGGCGACCCCTACTGCACTCAGGCATTCACCTATACCTTCGCGATGGAACAAACTAAGGAGGTGCAGCCTCAGCAGATGCCCTCGTTCTATCCCCAATACGAACCGTTCTACAGCTACGACGGCGACCCCAAAACGTCTAACTTTGATTACGTCTTCACCTACCGTCGGATTTGGAGTCCCGAACCTCGCTCAAATGCTAAAGTTCCTCCCTTCAATGCCTCCATGCCCAAGCCAGGAGATATTGCTATGCAAAACTGGGGTCGGGGCAACGACTATGGTCCGGGTTCGGCAGAAGATAACTTAGTTTATACTCGCGAACAGCTCTCCGCATTGGGGCAGCTTTCTCCTGGCGGCTGGTTGGGCGGACTGCGAACGGATACTCTTCGCAAGGGGGAAGAAATGGCTTTGGGATTTTATTACTGGTTAGTGGAGGGAACTACCGACTCTGAACTCCAACCCAGTGTGAAACAGCCAGCCCCCAACCACCGATTACTAACAGGTCTAGACTCCCCCATGGGGACAGTGCATGGATTATCGAAATACCCCTATATTCGAGAAGGACGGCGAATTATTGGTCGTCCCTCCTTGGGTTATCAGGAGGGTTTTAGCATTTCTGAAATTGATATTTCTCGGGTCGATTACAGCAGCCAGTACTATCGCGACACTCTATCAGCTCAAATGTACCGCGACCTCTGGACAGCGCTCTCCGGGTTAGAAGGCGTCAGGGTAATCCGCCAAGGGACTGCACCTAACCGCGTAACTCGACGAACTCGTTCGACCATTTATCCCGATGCGGTCGGCATTGCTCAATATGCGATCGACTTTCACCCCTGTATGAAAGACTCTCCACCCGAACGTCCGGGTAACGTCGAGCGCCCCGGCGTTCGTCAGGCACACGGTCAAGCTTACCCAGCACAAATTCCCCTGCGGGCAATGATTCCCCAAAAAATTGATAACTTACTAGTTGCAGGTAAAAGCATTGCTACTAGTTACATTGCTGCCGCCGCTTACCGGGTGCATTCCTTTGAGTGGTCGGTTGGGGCAGCAGCAGGAACGACAGCTGCCTTTGCACTTTCTGAAGGACTACTGCCGTATCAATTAGTTGATGAATTGCCCAAACGTGAGCCACAACTAGAGAAGCTGCAAAAACAGTTACAGAAAAACGGCAATCCGACAGCTTTTCCCGATACGTCAATTTTTAACGAGAGATGGGACGACTGGAAGGTTTGGTAATTTTATTTGAATTATGAATTGTGAATGATGAGTTATGAATGGGGATAGTGGCATCATTCATCTTGTTTAAAGGGGTGCGAGTTGAATTTCATCTCTAATTTTAGGGAAGCATAAATGGTTTCATTATTTATAGTTTTCTTTGCCTCATTTTTAAAAGTTTCCTGGTCATTACTAGCCTCAAGACTATGATGAGAGATGTTCAGCTAACCTCTAGTCTCCAGGGACTGACAGAGCAAGAGGTCATCAAGCGACGTGCGGCAGGCCAAGGCAATAACGTCACCCTACAAACAAGTCGTTCTTATCGGGAAATTCTGCAAGAAAACCTGTTCACCTTCATCAATGCGGTTTTCTTTGCGATTAGTGTTGTCATGGGCGTGTTACGCCGCTATGGGGATGCATTTCTGGTTGTAGCTGTCATCTTTGGTGGTGTGATCGTCAGCATTTGCCAAGAAATTTGGGCAAAACAACAGCTCGATCGCATTGCTTTGCTCAATCGGCCTGAGGCAACAGTCATTCGCGAAGGCAAAGAGTACAACCTCGATGCCGGAGAAATCGTACTGGGGGATATCTTAGTCGTTCGACCGGGCGATCAGATTTTAGTGGATGGGGTTGTAGTTGGTGATGGTCGAATCGATGTTGATGAGTCTCTGCTGACTGGAGAGTCAGATATGATTCCCAAAGTCGCCGGAGACTCCGTCTACTCCGGTAGTTTCTGCGTCAGCGGAATGGCTTGTTTTGAAGCGCGAAAAGTTGGAACGGAGACAGTTGCTTACAAACTGACGACAGGGGCGCGTGCGTTTCGCCAAGTGTATACCCCACTCCAGGTGGAAATTAACTTGGTGATTCGAGTATTTCTGCTGATTGCCTGCTTTTTATGGATTTTAGTTGGAATTAGTTTCTTAAGCCGAGCGCATCCTTTAGCGGATATCGTGCAACGTGCTGCTGTGGTAGCGGGATTAGTCCCTAGCGGGCTGTTATTGGCTATCACTCTCGCCTACGGGATGGGGGCGGTACGCATGTTGGGGGAGGATGTTTTAATCCAGCAAGCGAATGCCGTAGAATCGCTGAGCAATGTTGACGTGCTGTGTCTGGATAAAACTGGCACGTTGACGACTAACCAGATTAACTTGCAAACCGTTTACCCAATTGGGATAACGGAGGAAGACTTGAGGCGAAAGTTGGGGGACTTTGCGGCAAACACAACCGCCCATAATCGAACTAGCGAGGCAATCGCGGCTGTTTGTTCCGGTCAAGTGCGATCGGTGAAAGCCGAAATTCCCTTTTCGTCAGCCCGCAAGTGGAGTGCGATCGCCTTTTCTGCGGAACCCATTGCCCATGGTACTACCCAACAAGACGCGATCGCTTTTAACGACTTCCTCGAAGCGGGTGTTTACGTCCTCGGCGCACCGGAAGTACTCAACCCCTACTTGAGCTTGAGCGATGAAATGACGACCGACATTCAAATCGGCGTGCAGCAAGGGTTACGAGTACTTTTATTTGCCTACAGCACCGACCTCGGCGCGATCGATGAAAATTTACAACAGCCTAAGTTGCCGTCCACCCTTACCCCTCTAGGTATTATCCAATTCAACGACCAGTTACGTCCAGAAGCAAGTGAAACCCTACACGGCTTTGCCCAAGCTGGCATCAAGGTAAAAATTATTTCAGGCGATAATCCGCAAACTGTCGCGGCGCTTGCCAAACAAGCCGGATTTGGTCCAGAGATTAAATTAGTTTCAGGTTTAGAGTTAGCCGCTATGGATGAGGCACAATTGGCTCAAACGGCTGTCTCCTGCAATGTCTTTGGTCGGATTAGCCCAGAGCAAAAAGCTCAGCTAGTACAGAGTCTGCGGCAACACGGTCACTATGTTGCCATGATTGGTGATGGTGTAAATGATGTACTCTCCCTAAAACAGGCCAATCTAGGCATAGCGATGGAAAGCGGCAGTAAGGCAACCCGAGGCGTTGCCGATATCGTCCTGCGGAAAGATTCCTTCGCTACCTTACCTCATGCATTTTTGGAAGGTCAGCGCATTCGTAACGGTATTCGGGACACGCTGGCGCTGTTTATGGTGAGAGTGTTTTGCGTAACGCTGCTAATTTTTGCCACCGCAATGGTGACAGATAGCTTTCCGCTATTGAATAAACATGCCGCCTTGGTAACCTTAATCGGAGTTGGGTTTCCGACAATTTTTCTTCCCATCTGGGCAAAACCAGGCGTGAGATGGAGTAAGCATAATCGCCGCAGTGTAGTTCGCTCCCTGCTGCATTTTACAGTTCCGTCAACCTTGACGATAACTCTAGTTGCGCTTTTAATTTATTTGCTCTACCTGGTCGCCGCTATTTTGGATTTAGCACCGGGTTCAAGCTTTATTCAGGTTGATTATACGCAGCCGCGCACGGCTTTAGTTACCATCTTAATTTTGTGCGAGTTGTTACTCATTCCGTTTCTTAAACCTCCAACAACGGCATGGGTTGGCGGCGAACCCTTAAGCGGGGATTGGCGATATTCTTTAGTCTCTCTCGTGCTACTCGTTGTATATCTAGCTATTCTGGCTATCCCCCCCCTACGGAAATTTTTTGAGTTGGCACCTTTGAGTTTGTTCGATTGTCTCTTCCTAGGTGCGGTGGCATTAGAGTGGTGTTTGATTTTACGGGCAATCTGGCGGACTCGATTTTTGGATCGTTTTTTAGGGGTTGACTTAAGTTAAGACGTTTTCTTTTAGGTAAATGCCATGAGGGTTACACTGGATATTGCAAAACTCGATCGACTCGTTCTAGCAGGAAGCTTTTTCCTCCCAGCGATACTCATTTGTTCTGTAGGAGTTATCGGTACAAAGCCAAGTATGGCCCAGTCGATTACTCCGGAACCTGCTCCAGGCGGCACAGGTACCACTGTCACTCCTTCAGACAACCGTTTTGACATTGGAGGTGGACAGTTGTCTGGAGATGGCAAAAATCTCTTCCACAGCTTTAGCGATTTTGGTCTGCAACCAAACCAAGTTGCCAACTTCCTGTCTCAACCCGCTATCCAAAACATTCTAGGTCGTGTCAATGGTGGAAATGCTTCAATAATTAACGGCATCATCCAGGTTACGGGTGGTAATTCCAATTTGTACCTGATGAATCCTGCGGGAATTATTTTTGGTAGCAATGCCAGCCTGAACGTGCCTGCTGCCTTTACCGCTACCACAGCTAATGGCATTGGCTTTGGCTTTAATGGTTGGTTTAGTGCCTCTGGTGACAACGACTATGCTTCCCTAGTGGGAACACCTAGCAGTTTTGCTTTCACGACGGGGCAGGCGGGAGCAATTGTGAATGCTGCCGACTTAGCCCTGCAACAGGGGCAAAGTCTCACCTTAGTGGGTGGTACTGTTGTCAGTACCGGGCAGTTGTCAGCGCCGGGAGGCAATATCATCGTTGCTGCTGTACCTGGTACAAGTCTAGTTCGCCTCAGTCAACCTGGGTCGCCTCTAAGTTTAGAAATCCAACCGATCGCTCCTGGTAGTAGTCAACCAAATCCGTGGAACAATAGCGTTTTGTCCTTACCTCAATTGCTTACCAGTCCAGGTGCAGACAGTGCTACAGGATTGACTGTCAACCCAGATGGCACAGTGCAGCTAACTGGTTCGAGTATCCACGTGGAAAACGGGGATGTGGTGATGAAGAATATCAACACTTCATCGACGGCTAACTCAGTCAATGCTGGTTCTATCCTGATATCCGCTCAAAGAGACATCGATACCACTCTTGGCACGCTCAATTCTTCTTATTCATCTACCGATACCAATGCAACCAATGAAAGGGCAAATGCTGGCGCGATTACCCTGACTACTCAAACTGGCAGCATCGCTACCGGCGATTTGGACTCTTATACTTCGTTTGGTGGTTTGGGAGGGAAGGGAAATGGTGGGGCAATTACCCTGAGTGCTCAAACTGGCAATATCACTACGAGCGATTTAGATTCTCATTTGTCTGGTTCTTTTGCTGGTGGAAATGGTGGGGCAATTACCCTAAGTACTCAAACTGGCAACATTACTACAAGCGATTTAGGGTCTTTTTTGTCGAACTACGCTGCTGGAGATGGCGGGGCGATTACTCTGACTACTCAAAATGGCAATATCACTACCGGCAAACTTCGTTCGTATGTTGATATTAGTGGGGTAAATGGCGGGGCGATTACTCTCACGGCTCAAAATGGCAGTATCACTACAGGCGATTCAAACTCTAGTGCTTTTGCTGGTCGTTTTGCAACTCAAGCAAATGGCGGAGCAATTACTTTCACTACCCAAAATGGAGATATTGTTACAGGTAATCTCAACTCTCAAGGTACCAGTAACTACAATGGACTCGGTGGAGCGATTACTCTCACTACCTTTAATGGTCGCATCGCTACAGGTAATTTGAGTTCCTCTGCCAATGTTGGTAGTTCTGGAAATGGCGGCGCGATCGCTTTGGCTACTCACAATGGCAGCATCGCTACAGGTAATTTAGACTCTCATATTTCTGCTGTCAATGATGCTAGTTCTGGGAATGCCGGGGCGATTACACTCACTACCCAAAACGGTAATGTCTCTACAGGCAATCTCAGTTCCTATGCTAGTGTTGACAGTTCTGGAAATGGTGGCGCGATCGCTCTGGCTACTCACAATGGCAGCATCACTACAGGCGATTTAGACTCTCATGTTGATTCTTCTTATTCTTCAGATTCTGGGAATGGTGGGGCGATTACCCTGACTACGGTTCATGGCAACATCGCTACAGGCAAATTAAGTTCTTATTTTGAGAAGTTCTATGGTAGTAGCGGCAACGGTGGGGCAATCGATCTAACAACTGAAAATGGCAACATTTCTACAGGTAATTTAGACTCTCATAGCTATTCTTATTTTTCAGCAATAAGAGGAAGTGCTGGTGCGATCGCTCTAACTACGCAAAATGGCAATATCACTACAGGCAACCTAAGTTCTAATGTGAATAGTAGTTTCGGTGGTGGTGGAAATGGAGGGACAATTGCTCTAACTACCCAAAACGGTAACATCACGACAGGCAATTCAAACTCTAATGTTTCTCTTTTTAGAAGTGGTTCTGGAAATGCGGGGGCAATTACCTTCACAACTCAAAATGGCAATATCGCTACAGGCTCTCTAAACTCTATTAGTAATGCTTCGCAGACTTTTGGCAATGGCGGGGCAATTACCCTGACTACCATTAATGGCGACATTACAACAGGCTCTCTAAACTCTAGCAGTCCATATAGTGGAAATGCTGGGGCAATAACTCTAGCTACTGGTAACGGCAATATTGCTACAGGCAATTTAAACGCAAGTGCTCTTGGTGGAAATGGGGGGGCAGTTGGTGTCAGTGCTGGTAACAGCATCAGTGTCGATCAAATCAACTCCAGTACTATTGGTGGAAATGGGGGGGCAGTTAGCGTCAGTGCTGGCAACAGCATGAGTGTCGGGCAAATCAACTCTTTCTCGGGTACAGGGAATGGTGGCTCGGTTACTCTCACCGCTAGCAATGACATTGCCGCTAGCTCCATTAATGCCCAAGCCAGTGGTTACTTCAGCTTTGAGGGTGGGACAGGCGGCAGCGTTAATCTAACGGCTGGCAGATTCATCAAGATTTCGGATTCTTTCACAGCTAAAGATGGAACGACTGCTAGCATTTCCACCCAGGGAGATAGTGGAGGGGGTTCAATTAGAATCGAGACGGGTGGAGGATTAGAAAACCCTTTCAAAATTGGTGATGCATCCACAAACGGTACAGCTAAAGACATCACCTCTGGAGATTTTCGGATTTCATCAACCCCAGTCTTTGCAGTGCCAAGTCCTAGTTATACCCAAGGAAACATAGAAATCATCACCCATCCATAAAAACATTAGTTACGAGGTCAATTTGCATCATAAGCTGCTATGCATCTAAACTGCATAATCTACATTCAAGTTTTCTGTCAGTAGTCAGTTGTCCGTTACTACTGAACCACTGACAAAAAGCTCTCGATATGAAGCAAGCAATGTTTTATACATGGCAAGCTTATTTCTTCTAGGCTCGAATTAAGCGATCGCCTAATTCGGCTAAATTTAATTTTCTTTAGAGACACCCTCTAATGGATAACTCGCAAGTAGATAGTGAAATTTCTCGATATCCGGTTCGGGTATGGGAAGTGATTTTGATTTTGATAGGTGCGATGGCACTCATTAGTGCAGCCTGCTTTGGACTGGGAATTAAGGTGTTAAATAATGCATTTAATCCAGCCCGAGCAGAAGCGATCGCAAAAAGTCTACTCGACTACAAAATCCCTGGTGGTTCTCAAGGTATCTTTGGTTTGAACATTGGCAGTGTCACTGTTGCTTCGGTGTATAGCCACACTACCCCGCCGGACGTTGTCCTTGTTGTCGGGGAAATTCCTCTCACCCGAGAAACCGATCGAGAATCCGCCCAAGACTTTGAGGTTACTCCCTCAGACAATGCAGAAGGAAACTTTACCGTCACAGCTTCCCATACAGAAAATAAAGCATTCTGTGGTAAGACTGTTCCCGTTTTGATTGAGCAAGGAAAACAAACGTTTAACAATCAGCCTTCACCTTTCCCAGCCATTCGGTACTCTGTCAGAACCGTCGTGGAAGATGTTGAACTCGTTGTCATCTTGACCACAAGTGGTGATGAGGCAAAAGAGAAAGTTGTTACTGTATTTAATTCTCTTCGTTGCAAAAATAATAGAGTGAATGCCGATCGCGTCAGCTCTTTGCATCCTGCTTTAACAGTAACCAACAATCGGCGATCGGTGACCAACGGATTCTAACGTGTAGGGTGAGCATTGCCGATGATTCTCTCTGCAACTGAACTGCAAAATCTGACGTCAGCAATGCCCACCTTATGTTTACTTGTCTCCACCTAGTTCGCGATCGCAAAAGACAAAACCGACAGGTTAGGAGTTAGCCGTGGCAGGCATACACACATTTGTGCCACCTAGACCGCAGTATCCGTTGGGATTTTTGGCAAGATATTGTTGATGATAGTCTTCTGCGTAGTAAAACTCAGGAGCCTCAATAATTTCTGTGGTAATCGTCCCGTAACCTGCGCTGTTCAGAGCTTGTTGATAAGCGTCTCTCAATGATTCTGCTATCTTTCTTTGACTCTCAGAATAGACATAAATCCCCGAACGGTATTGCGTACCAACATCGTTACCTTGGCGCATGCCTTGAGTAGGGTTATGGCTTTCCCAAAACACTTGCAGGAGTGTTTCGTAACTAATTACTTTTGGGTCAAACACAACGCGAACCACTTCGTTGTGACCCGTCATGCCCGTACATACTTCTCGATAAGTTGGGTTGGGTGTGATTCCGCCTGCATAGCCAACTGCTGTGCTGAAAACGCCGTCTTGTTGCCAAAATTTGCGTTCTGCTCCCCAAAAACAGCCCAAACCAAACATTGCCATCTCCAGTCCGTCAGGATACGGAGGCTGTAGCGGATTCCCGTTGACATAGTGACGAGCCGGGACTGGCATGGATTCCGAGCGTCCTGGCAACGCTTGATCGGGAGTGGGCAGGGTTAGCTTTTTACCAAATCCGAATACCACCATGGATTTTGACTCTTAATTTTTAAGCTATCTTTACATTAATTAATCATAGCTTACCTACCTAAGACAGAGATTAGTGACGATTTTGATTTGACTTAGAAAACACTGAGAATATCTTAAAAAGATTCATTAGGTTTCGATATTCAGAACTTAATATATTGCAGTTGTCATTTGGATGGAGTGCAGAAACCATGTAGGGGCAAGGCATGCCTTGTCCCTACTGTGTACTCAGTTGCTTACCGTGTACTACACGCAACGGAGAATTACTATACTCGGATGCTGATTATACCGAAAGCTCAGTCAATCCCATCTTCCGCGCAAACAGTTGACTTTCTTCGCTCAGCCCCACCAGGGTTACCTTTTTATCGAGCTTGCGATACTTGCGAACTACTTTAGAAACTGCCGTTACAGCCGAATGATCCCAGAGGTGAGCATCGGTAAAATCAATGACAATTGTATCTGGGTCTTTAGCATAGTGAAATAAATCTACAAAGCTTGCCATCGAGCCAAAGAAAAGATGACCTGATACTTTGTAGAGCTTCTCTCCATCACTCTCGAACGATGTCGTGATTTTGATCTGAGCGAGTTTCCAGGCAAAGACTAGAGCACTGGCAATTACCCCGACAATAACTCCTTTAGCAAGGTCGTGAGTCCAGATAACAATCGCCACCGTCAAAGGCATAATAAACGCCTCGCTCAATGGCATCTTACGCAGCTCTTTCAACGAGTTCCAGTCAAATGTTTCTATGGCAACCATAATCATCACACCAATCAGGGCAGCCATCGGAATTTGCATGACAATATTCCGGAGAAGCATGATTGAGAAGAGAAGGAAGGCACCGGCGACAAATGTTGAGAACCGACTTCTTCCACCCGATCGCACATTAATAATAGACTGACCAACCATTCCACAACCAGCCATTCCACCGAATAAGCCTGTAACAATATTGGCGATACCTTGGCCTTGAACTTCTCGATTTTTAGAACTTTTTGTCTCTGTTAACTCATCCACTAATGCGGCTGTCAAGAGAGATTCCAAAATCCCTACAATCGCTAACGGTAATGAATAGGGAAGAATAATGGAAAGCGTTTCTAAGGATAGGCTAACGTGCGGGAGGTGAAATGATGGTAGAGAAGCGGTAATCGTTCCGATATCTCCTACTCGTCGTATGTCTAATCCTGTTGCCATTGCCACAATCGTCATCACGATAATGGCGACTAAGGGAGAGGGTATGCTCTTGGTAATGCGAGGAAACAGATAAACAATGGCTAATGTCGCTGCCACCATCACGTACATCGGCCAGGGTTCGCCAGCAAATTGCTGTAATTGAGCTATAAAAATTAAGAGACCTAAGGCATTGACAAATCCAGCTATTACAGATGGGGGTATAAAACTAAAGAATCGTCCTAATTTAAAAACCCCCATCAAAAATTGAAGAATGCCCGTTAAAACAGTTGCGGCAAATAAATATTCAATTCCGTGTTTGGCTACTAAGGTCGTCATGAGTAGTGCCATAGAGCCGGTAGCCGCTGAAATCATTGCCGGACGACCGCCCGATATGGAGATAACAGTAGCCATGCAAAATGAAGTGTACAAGGCTACCATTGGATTGACGCCGACAATGGCGGCAAAGGCTAAAGATTCAGGAATCAGTGCCAGTGCTACAGTCATTCCTGATAAAACATCAGTTTGAATAGTTGAGATGGAAAACCCTTTCATACTTTTCAGGCTTGCCTGTAGGGTTCCTTTTCTCTTCAGTCGCTGAGTTTTAGCTTTGATAAATGACATCTGTACTCCTGACTGGATAGAAGCCTAATAATTTTAATTATTTGTAACTCATAATACAATCTAATATCAAGGGGGGAAACGCAATTCCCTTGAAATCTTGATAGCTACTTTATATAAGCCGATCGAGAGATAAAGTTTAGATGAATTAATTTCAAATAAATAAATTATGCATTTTTGCTTCCATTCAGCTAGAAGCAAAATTAATTGAGTTTTGAGAACTTAGAGCAAGAGCAGTCTTATACTCAGTAAAACAGCGGGTAGGGGCGCACAGCTAGCTGTGCGCCTTTATACAGGATTTATTTCATCAACCAGCTTTTATGTCAAGTCATTGCTTAACGTTCAAATTTCCCCAAGTCAAAATTCGAGGGCTGAGAATTATTATTCCCATCTCCAACAATCGATCGCATTCCTTCAATCGTTGCTGGAATACTGCGGGGGTCCATGAACAGCACTTTGCTGCTATCACTGCTGCCAATCGTCTTACCCATTTCTAGGTAGTTCTGAGCGACTAGGAATTGGAGCGCTTCACGCGCATTCGAGTCGCCTTTGAGTGCCTTAGTCACAATTTGCAGCGCCTCAGCCGTTGCTTGCGCTTTGAGAACTTGTTCCTGGCGTTGGGCCTGGGCTTTCAGCACGATCGCTTTTTGCTGCGCCTCCGCTTCCAAAATAGCCGCCTTCTGACGCGCTTGGGCATCCAACTCTAGTGCTTCCGCTTTACCTCTAGCCGAGTTCACCGCCGATTCCCGTTCTCCTTCAGACGTTAAAATTGCTGCCCGCTTGCGACGTTCCGCCGACATTTGCAATTCCATCGACTCCTGCACCGCTTTAGACGGGATAATATCTCGCAGTTCTACCCGCGTGACTTTGACACCCCAAGGATCGGTAGCTTCATCCAATTCCCGCAGCAAGATTTCATTAATTTCAGAACGGGCTGTGAAGGTTTGATCGAGTTCCAGTTTGCCCATTTCCGCACGAATCTGGGTTAACACCAAGTTCTGCATCGCTAAGCGGAGATTTTCTACCTTGTAGTAGGCTTTCTCCATGTTCATAATGCGCCAGTAGACCACTGCGTCTACACTGATAGAAACGTTGTCACGGGTAATGCATTGCTGGGGCGGGACATCCAGAACTTTTTCCCGAATCGTCTCCTGGTAAACTACGCGATCGAAAACGGGAACGAGAAAGTTAATCCCCGGTTCTAATTTCTTCCCGCTATATTTCCCTAATCGTTCAACTAATGCTTCGTTTCCTTGATTAACAATCTTGACAGAGCCAGCGATTCCTGAAGCTCCTAGAATCAAGGCAACCATCCAACCAAAAAATTCCATCTTGCTTCTCCTAAGAGTTTTAGTAATTGAAACGGATTTGGTATTATTTCCCCTTAATAAGGGGGGTTAGGGGGTCAACAACAATTGAGGACACGATCGCGCAAGAAGATTTGATTAACAACAACTGATAAACTGAACACTTGCTGCCAATGGGCAGCTAATGCCGGTGAGAGCAATAACGTTACACCAGAAATGAGTTTAGAAATGCAACAACTTCTGTGGCAAGACAACTAGAACGTTGCCTTCCCGTCTGACAACGAAAACTTTTTGATTCGGTGCTATGGCTTCTGCCTCATCCTCGCAACGAGCGCTCCAGGAATTTCCTTCGTAAAGTACCCGTCCTGTCTCTCCGACGGGAATTTCTGTGAGAGTTCGCGCTTCGCTTGCATCTAAACTTTTAGACGCCTTCGGATGCGGGAGAAAGCGGCGGGATACTACGACAAGCACTGTAGATAGTACGAGCCACAGTACCACTTGTAGGCTGAACTGAGGTAAGATTGACGCCACAAGCGCCACGATAAGGGCGCTGAGTCCCATCAGGAAGGCAACAAACGCTGTGGGCAGAAATAGTTCCAGTAAACACAGAATCGACCCCGCCACAAGCCAGAACATCGAAGGACTTAGCAATGGCATATCAGTATCCGGTATAGCAAGCGTTCATATGAGGTAGATCCAAAGGTTGATATAGTGATTCCAGCTTTTGTTCTCGTTAGTTTTTGCCGAGCAATAGTCTGTAATGCTAAGAAGTACGATTAACGCGATCGCTTCAGCCACCTGTACTAATTGACCAAAAGGGAACAGGGAACAGTTCGTTTATCACCGTTGTTCATTTCCGAGCTGGGTTTCCCCTTGCTCTGTTGATACAAGCCCCTGCCTTAAGGCGGTTGGTATTGAGAGGGGCTTAAATCCCCTTCCAATACCTTTACTGTTCCCTGTTGCCCGTTCCCCGTTGCCCGTTAAAACCCTGCCATTTTCCGATATTGTCCCTGGACACGAAGCCATGTTTTTATTTATCGTTTAGTTTCTTGTGAGTGCCATCAGGCATTATTGGGGGAGAATGTTGAAAAACTCACAGGGTGTAACTTCAATTTATCTCGACCATCTGGCATTTGACCAAGGAAGAGGGGGAGTGAATCGCTGCGCTCCTGATGTGAAGAGTTTTTTCTATACCCTTAGTGTCTTAGCGTCCTTTTCCTTTCCCGTGTTCCCGCATCCTCGTTAAACCCGATTGTTGCTAAGTTATTTTCTTTTCTTATGAGCAGTTCCGAGCCGCTGATTATTCGCTATCTTTGGGCAGTTGGTTCAGCAGCCATGCAAATACCCATTGGAGAACTAGTTGCAGACAGATACCAAGTGGTTGCCCCCCAAATTTGGCAGGATATGCGCCCAGAGCAGCTACCAGAGATGCCAGAGCATCTGAGTGGCACTCTTGTTCCCTACCTGCACTTATATCCGCACCGCCTTCACGTTCCGGAGGTGTATGGAGTATGCCGGTTGGAAAACTCGGTTGTCATGCTGTTAGACAATGCACCCATTGATGTCAGTGGCGAGTTGTATCCCTCCATCCAGTCGATGTGGACTAAAGCCTCGGCAGTACGTCAGGTTTATTGGCTTTGGCAGCTTCTAGAACTGTGGACGCCCTTAGCGCAAATGGGCGTAGCATCCACTCTGCTAGTGCTGGACAATATTCGGGTTGAAGGATGGCGAGTGCGACTGCGAGAACTTTATGTCGATCCGGTGGGAGACACCAATCGAGAATTAGTTAGAGCGTCTACGGGTAGTGGTGCGAGTTCCTCAGAGGCTTGGGCAACGGGGGCATCGGCCCAAACCAGTTCTGCACTCGCCACTCGCCCCATGACAGCAAGCCTGCAACAGCTTGGGAAGTGCTGGGCGTCTTGGTGTCGCATGGCATCAGCATCTGTGGCTACTCCGTTACAAGATATTGCCGAGCAGTTGCAAAGCGAGCAACCTGCGTTAAAGGACATCGCCTTTCAGCTCAATCAGCTTTTAATCGAGCAAGCGGCTCGGCAGCCTTTGCGGTTACGAATTGCCGGTGCTACCAATTCAGGCCGCAAGCACAACCATAACGAAGACAGCTGCTATCCCACGCTGACCGATTTGCCCACAGATTTCACGGTACCCCGCGACCCGCTGATTCCTCATCTGTCCATTATTTGTGATGGCATTGGCGGTCACGAAGGGGGAGAAGTGGCTAGCCAATTAGCCGTGCAGTCGATCAAACTCCAAGTGCGAGCGCTGCTGGCAGAGTTGGCCCAAGACCCAGAAATTATGACGCCGGAGCTAGTATCGCAGCAGCTAGCGGCAATTATCCGGGTTGCCAATAACTTGATTGCCTCTCGCAATGACGAACAGTCACGAGAGTCGCGGCGGCGCATGGCGACGACGTTGACCGTAGCGCTGCAACTTCCACAAATCGTCAAGATGCCCGACGGTCAGGGCAACGCTCACGAACTCTACATTGCTAGTGTTGGGGATAGCCGTGCCTACTGGTTAACCCCTCACTACTGCCAGTTGTTGACGGTGGATGATGACGTGGTCACGCGGGAAGTCCGGCTGGGTCGCAGTCTATATCGCAAAGCATTGCATCGCCCCGATGCTGGAGCACTTACGCAAGCGGTGGGAACGAAGGATGCCGAACAACTGCATCCGACAGTACAGCGCTTTATTTTGGAAGAAGATGGCTTGCTGCTCTTATGTTCTGATGGTTTGAGCGACAACAACTTGATCGAACGGTTCTGTGCAGACTACCCCCAAGAGATTTTTAGCGGTAAGCTTTCTGTCGAAGACGCTGTTAAATCGTTGATTGACCTAGCGAACCAAAAGAACGGTCACGATAACATATCGGTTGTTCTCTCCTACTGCGCGGTTTCACCGCAATATCCCGTCGTGCTGAATCTTGGCGAAATTCCAGTGGGAACCAAAGAATATACGTTCAATCTGGACACTGATTTTACGAAAATCGGTCAGGTATCGGAGGCGAGCGAACCTGCAACGCCAGAGCCAATCGAACAACCGACTCCAACGCCAAGTGGGAGCGGCGAATGGGTCAAGACGATTGTGGGTATTGTGGGCGTGTTAATGGTGCTAGCGTCGGCGGGTGCTGCTTTATTGACAGCGCAGTGGCTCTTGAATCCTGATGGGTTTAAGCAATTGCGCGATCGCTTTTTTAAGCTCGAACAGTTACAGAGTCCTCAGTCTACGACTCAAGCACCACCTGATTCACAAAAGCGATAAGCTGCCCGATCATCTAATCTGCACAATACTCGCCTTGGGTTTTGGAGTCAGTAGTCAGTTGTCCGTTGTAGGAGAGCAACTGACTACTGACCGACGCTCTTGGCCCGGAACCAATTCCGGCATAGGAAGCGCGGTCGAAGACCACTGACAAAAAAACAGGATATCAAATCGCTTCTTGTGCCTTCTCTTACGACCCGGTTGTCATTAAGTCGGGTGGTGCAAAAAACTTCTCCACGTTTTGCGGTCGAGTAAACTCTATATATTGATTAGCGATCGCAGGTGGTAGTAGTTCTATCATCAGCCGATTTTCCACCCAAAACTCGATCACATCGAAGAACGAATCGCGGTTGCAGCGCAGAACGCGCCACCCCTCACGCCGACCAATTTCCTCTATTTGCTCCTGGCTAGCCGGTACAGAGACAGCAGCATGGGTAGCGATGAACTGAGAAGAACTAGGCTTCTGCACAAATGCCACCTGTTCATCCCCCTCGCCGGGTACGAGTTCAGTTCCCAGAGGATAAACTTCAATGGCTGAACCGTATTCATCGCCAGGGAAGACAATATAACTACCGGGATGCGGCGGAAAGGGAGCTGCTTTACCGTACCAGACTTCTGCGAGGACTTCGGCAACGTGGCGAGGATTTTCTGCGGGAATAGAAATGTGGTGGATCATAGGAGATTCATTCCAAACTAGAACTAAAGTTTTCAATCCTGGGATAGCAGGCTAAGGCAAAAACCAGCTTGGGCTGGGTCACTGTAAGCTACAGACCACGGACCACTAGCAGAAAACCTAAGTGTATCCTGTGAAAGATTTCGATGAATAACCGCTTTTTACTTATCGGCTTTAGCCTTGCCATTTATGCAAGAAGTCTAATTTTGACTTCGAGATGGGATTAATCCAAGACGATGCAAGTCTGTTTGAGATCGATATCTCTGATATCATTTAGGAAAATATTTGATACGTATCTGTAGGGGTAGTTCCTCCGTGCCTGCCCCAAACTCCCAAAGGGGCAACCACTCATGGGTTACCCCTACCATTAATGGACCGACGCTCTAGACTGCAATTAACTTCTCCAACGCCTTTTGCAAATCTCGTGTCAGGTCATTCACAGCTAGTCTTGCCGCCTGACGACTGGTTTGATACATTGACCAGCGATCGCTTACTGAAATTGCTTCCCCCACCGTCACCCGCGCTCGTCGCCAACCCAATCGAGGACGGCTCGGTATCTTTTTATCCTTAAT
>DATNPT010000075.1:0-3105 GCA_036703075.1 Chroococcales cyanobacterium | reverse complement strand
CTCTGCTGATTCGAGTGTTGCGCGATCGGAGATGGTGAATACCAAGTTTGTGGTCAAGGCCGGCACCAGTATGGCGACACCGTTCACCGCTGGTCTTGTGGCGCTGCTATTGCAACGCGACCCCACTCTGGAACCGGACGTTCTCAAGGAATTGCTACAGGAGAACAGCTCTATTCCTGGTAAAGAACCGGGAACGTTTGACAATAAATGGGGCTATGGTCTGATTGATGCGGCTAACCTGTAGTTTTCCCATTGAGTAGATGAGAATCATTCGTTCTAGGATGGGAGCCAGGAGTCAGATCAATTCTTGATGGCTCTGCACTGAATGCAGGCATCCGTAGGGGCGCACAGCCGTGCGCCCCTAGCCAAAATTTAGAATTGACATTATGAAAATGTGGTTTTATTGGAAACTCCCCTAGAAGAAGTGGCTATGAATTATCAGAAACTGGATACGGCACTTGCGATCGCGCTCAATAACGTTCACAATCCCGAAGAACCGAGTTTGACCGTCTTCATTCATACAGAGTCAGCCCCAGATGCTGCTGCCACTACTTTGTTAGAAAGCTTAGGTATCAGTGTCACGAGTGGACGGAATATGTTTTCCGCAACGCTGTCTGCCAATAACATCTCGCAGTTATCCGAGCAGTCTTGGGTGAAATATATTAAGTTATCTCAGACACTGCGTCCATTAGATCGGCAATAATTGCTCGACTTCTATTTCGATACTTTATAGCTCGTGTCTTTGGTTTGGGCTAGTTCTTCAGGCTTTGGAGGAATTTCTGTTATCGCCAGTGTCGTTGGGGGATTGGACGTAGCGGCTCGAATCGTATCAAAGGTTGCTTTAATAAAACTAGCGATCGGCACGGCGATCAACAACCCTAGAACTCCCCCAACCCTAACCCCAACATCCAGAGAAATCAGCATCCACACAGGATTGAGTCCTGTTAGTTCGCCCAAAATGCGCGGACCTAAGACATTCTCGCAAATTTGATTAATTATAATTGCTACGACTAAAACTTTCAACCCCAACCAAAAGTTCGTAAGGGAAAGCAGTAGACTGACCACAAGAATTGTGGTAGTGCCCCCAAAGGGAATTAGGCTTGCTGCTCCGATGCCAAAACCAAATAGTTGCGCCAAAGGTACGCCTAAAATTAACTGAGCTACTGTCTGAGCAATACCAATGATTGTTGCTAGGATGGCTTGACCCGCAATGAACCGCTCGAAATTGTACGGCAGAGACTCACGGATTTGACGATTCCACTGGTTGGGGAACCAGCTAAGGATGCCATTCCACAGGCTTTCCCCCCTCAAAACCAGAAAGACAGAAAACACCAGTGTCAAGAAAACATTGACGATGCTACCAATCGTGTTGAAGATTAAGCCGATCAGCTGACTAGTCAGAGAGCGCAGTACGCTAGTCAATCGCTCAATCAGCTGATTATAGGTGCTACTCAAGTCAAGCGGTAACTGTTGAGCAACGGCCCAATTTTCTAAACTATGAAGTTGCTGCTGACCTGATTTAAGCCAATCCGGGAGTCGGATCAGCAGTTCATTAGCCTGCCGTAGAATAATTGGTCCCAAGAATAGTCCTACCGTACTTAAAATCGCCAAAAATAGCAGGAACACAATTCCCACAGCTAAGCCTCGGTATACTCCACGTTCGTGAAGGAAGCGAATTGGATAATCCAGCAAAAACGCGATCAACGTAGCTGTGATTAAAATGCTCAGTAAAGGCTGTAGCTGCCGAGCTAATAGAATCAGCAGCCAGCCGTTCAGAAAGATGAGCGGGAAGGTTAACCCAATGCTGAATTGGCGAGGAAGCTTGTTGAGCGACTCCATTGACCTAAAATTAAGGGCTGGGGGCTGGAAGGGGTTATAAGATTGTCATCATCCGTTTTATTGTCATGCAAATTGAGTACCAAAAGCACGACCAATGGGTAGTAACTATTCGAGAGCGTCCATCCTATCCCTTCAACGCTGAGCAGTTATAGCAAACGGCAGAGGGTAGAAGGCAGGAGGCAGAAGGCAAAAGATCACTAATTAAATCAGTGCATGACAGGCGTGTGTACTCCTAAAGGACCGCGAGTCACGCCAAGCTGATTTTGCAGCTTCAGCTCTCGCCAAAGTTGGGAACCTGTAATTTTCCCTTGTAGCAGTTGACGGTAGCGATCGATAGTCTGAGTCACTTGGTTAGGTGTTTCGTTGACAAACTCGATTCGGAAGTCGCGCACGCCTAGTTCTATTAGACGTTGCACGTATTCTGCTCCAGTTTGAGCCGTGCCATTAAATACCGTATTCCGGCAGCCCGCATCTGCTTGGAGGATGTGTTCGGTGCCAACGCGATCTTTCAACTTCACCTCGTGCTTCTCGCAGGGGCGACCGCAGTTCCTGTAGTCTGTCCCGGTAGAGAGGAAGGCACAGAATACACAATGCTCCATGTGGAACATAGGCATGTGCTGATGAATCGTCACCTCAAACCAGTGAGGTGGGCAACTGGTAAGCAGGTCTTCGAGTTGGTCAATGTTCAGGTCGTAAGATGCGGTCAGCCGTTCCAATCCAAATTGTTGCTTAAAGTAGTCTGCCGTTAAGGGATTGGCAACATTCAGGGAGAAGTCCCCAATACAGCGCTCTGTGGCAAAGAACTGAAGATGGTCGTAGTTCCGTACTAGATAGCCATCTGCTTCGCAGGAGCGCACTTGCTGCAAGATATAGTTTTCCCCAGCTTTCATTATCCGGGGTGGCGCAACCCAGATCGTTGGGTCATGGCTAGTGGGTAATGGGGAATAGCTTTTCTGCCCTCTTTGGCGTACCAGTTGTACAGCTTCGCGATAGGCGCGGGGGTCTTCAAATTCACAGTAGAGCGTCTCGATTCCTGCTTGGAGTGCAGCTTGCAGTTGCTTCAGGTTTCGTACCAGGACAATCAGGGATCGGGAACGGGGAGTAGGAGTTGGGGAGTGGGGATTGGGGAGTAAATCTTGGAGAGAAACATCAGAACGCAGTTGCCAGCGTTTGGGTTTTGCTCTCAATTCTTCTAACTGTGCGACAATTTCCCGTCGCAGACGATTCAACTCGCTTACAGGTACCATAACCGCACCACTAATGCGA
>DATNPT010000058.1:0-14245 GCA_036703075.1 Chroococcales cyanobacterium | reverse complement strand
TTTAAACCAGACGCGATTACCATGAAGCTATAGAAACGCATGACTTGACGATGGCTTCTTCAAACCTAAGAATTGTCTCTTTGCTCCCCAGTGCGACAGAAATTGTGGCGGCATTGGGGTTAACGGATGCTATTGTGGGGCGATCGCATGAATGCGACTATCCTCCAGAAATCCAAGATCGACCCATTTGCACTGAGGCACGGCTCAACTCCAAACAACCGAGCGCTCAAATTGACGCCGATGTGCTCGCTCTAGCTAAGCAAGCGCTGAGCATCTACACGATCAAAACTGACGTTATTGAACAACTGCAACCGACCCATATTGTCACTCAAGACCAGTGTGATGTCTGTGCGGTGAGTTTTGCTGATGTCGAGAAAGCAGTTGCTCAACTGACTAGCAGTCAACCTAAAGTGATTTCCCTACAGCCAAATGTACTGAGTGATGTTTGGGCTGACATTGAACGAGTTGCTATGACGTTAGGGGTAGACTCGCAAGCACTACTGGCTCAATTACGCTCTCGCGTTGAAGCTTGTCGGCAAAAGACGCAGTGGCTATCTGAGAGCGAACGTCCTACTGTAGCTTGTATTGAGTGGACTGACCCTCTGATGGCAACAGGGAACTGGATTCCAGAATTAGTGGAGTTGGCTGGTGGCTATCCTGTCTTCGGAGCGATCGGTCAGCATTCTCCGTACTTGGAATGGGACGCACTAGTTGCTGCCAATCCAGATGCGATCGCGATTATGCCCTGTGGCTTTGACTTAGACCGCACTCGCCAGGAAACTCAATTACTGAAACAGCATCCGGAGTGGTCTAGCTTACATGCTGTTCGCACGGGCAAGGTTTTTCTCACGGATGGCAATTCGTATTTCAACCGGCCAGGCCCACGGTTAGTCGATTCGCTGGAAATCTTAGCCGAAATTCTGCATCCAGAACTGTTTGATTTTGGCTACAGGGGTACGGGTTGGGAAAGTTTAACACGAGTGTTCAGTGAACAGTAACCAGTGAACAGTTGGTCAGGGACTCACTCTCTCATTATTCTCCATCTCGATAAAACAAGTGAGAAAGGGGTATTTTTTGTTTTTATTCAATGACTTGAGAGTGGAGACAGTTGCTCCACTGGCACATCCTTTGCAAAAGTCTCTATATTCCTTAATAAAATGTGGCAAATCTAACTAGTCCTAAGAGAATCTGACCAACTTAACTAGTGCAGCGTAGCAGAAATAACTATCCAGTTGAAAAAGGTTGAAAAGCTTACTGCAAAGGCTTTATTGCCTCCTGTATTCTGCCTTCTGCCCTCTTGCACTAGTCTATTTTTTTAGGATTTATGATTTTCTATCATTTCTTGCAATTTTGACCTAGGTAGCTACCATGACGAACGAAGAGATTTCATCTGAAGTGGTCAGAATCTTTGAACCCCATTATCATGAAGAAGCTGTTAAAATCTCGGAAGAGTTTATCCAGAAACATGCCCAACTTTTTGGGCTGTCTCCGGAAGACCCGTTAGAGCCGATCGCCGATCATTTATTATTGGCTGCGGAAAAATTAGTTGACCCTTCTTTGTTAAATACTCCAATCATAAATTCCGGGCTTTACGACAACAACGGACTGTTTTGAACCGAGAGTTTGTACCGATGCTAAGTCCAAATAGGCGATAGTTGACAGCCCCTCCAAGAATTCATGGGCAGAATTCAACAAATCTTCATAGCTCCTTTAGGCAAGCTAAATCAAAAAAGGCTTATCCTAGTGCAAAGTGTTACCACTAGATGTATCCTTTCTGTTGAGTTCAGATGCGTTTTGTCTCTAAGGGACTTCCAAATAAAAATATCTAACTTCTTTTGTAGGGTGGGCATCCTTAACCACAGTGACCAGTAGCTGCTCGTGTCGCCCGATCCACAAGATTGAGTAACTTATTTTTTGGAAGTTTTTAAGACAGTAGATGCACCCTATCTATTGAGTTCAGATGCATCCTGTCTGTGAGATAGTAGACACACCCAATCTGTTGAGTTCAGATGCATCCTGATGAAGATTTGATTTTAGCAGCTATTTCATCATTCGGTATCTAGGATTGAAAATTTTTATGGACTCTTAAGTCGCTGGGAGCCAAAGCTCCTAGTGCTTTTTGTTTTTCGCCTGCGATCGCGTTTGGCAAGCATTCAGAGTTCCCTGGAAAAGAACGCTTAAAACTCTACTATATGGCGATAGAGCGACAGTGTTACTCTGGCCCTAGATGCGCCGAGCGCGAACTCTCCGTTCAACAGCAATCACACGTCTTCCTGCCCGTGTATTGCCAACAGTAATACTGGCGAGCGCTTGTGTAAAGTAAAAAAAGTTTTCGCAGTATTACAAGTTTTACTGATATGTTCAGTTTGTGTGACGAGTCCCTCACTAGCGCTAGGCGATAGTGGGGGTTTTTCTATCTGAACAACTTCTGCGTAGCCCAGAGATTAAGCATAATACCTCTTTTGCCAAAAAGCTAGTAAATCCACATCTTGGCAAAAAAATCTGCATTATTTGTAACAAAACCCATCCTAAAATTCAAGAGACTTTTACACAAGTAGGATAAAGGTTGACAAATCTCAATCGCGATCGCCATTAAAAACCTGGGTTGTAGCAGGGTTGGGTTGATATCATGCATGGCAGCGTAACAGTAAATGTCGTTCCCACTCCAACCTCACTTGTGACAGCAATCTGACCCCGATGAGCTTCTACACACCGTCTGACAATGGCTAATCCCAAACCAGTACCAGGAATTGCACCTACATTGCTAGCACGAGTAAACGGTTGAAACAGTCGCTCTTGGTCTTCTGGGGGAATGCCAATTCCCCCATCTTGAATCCGAAAAATTATGTCTTGCTCCTGACCAATTAGTTCAAATTTCACTGTGCCACCGTCTGGCGAATATTTAATCGCATTAACGAGTAAATTGCCCAAAATATGCCGTAGAAGGCTTTCATCCCACAGGCTATTACGCAATTGACCAAGACTTGCGAACGCGAGAGTCAAGCGCTTCTCACCGATAGCAAGTTGTAACTCTTCAACCAATTGACGGCAAAACAGTTCTAAGTTCAGTGGAGTAGGTTGGCACTGAAGTTTGCCGGACTCCGCTTGACCAATGAGTATCACCTCATCTAAGAGGTGAGCCATATCTTTGATTGCCGAGCGAATGAGCTGAAAATGGGTCAGCTTCTTCTCCTTACTCAATTTATCCTCGTTGAGTTGGAGCGAACCAGCAGACAGAAGAATGGTATTGAGGGGATTTCGGAAGTCATGAGACAGCATTGAGACAAATTCAGATTTGAGTTGGTTAAGTTCTTTGGCTTTATCCAGCTCAGCTGTTCGCTCCTGAACTCGAATTTCTAATGCGGCATTCACTTCTCGTAAGGCTTCCGACATCTGCTTTCGCTCGATCGCATAATTTAAGGCACGAGCCAGCACTTCTCCATTCACCTGACGCTTGACCAAATAATCTTGCGCTCCCTGCCGGACGGCTTCAATCGCCAGTTCATCGTCGTTCATATTCGTAAGTACGACAATCGGTAAGTGAGGAGCAACACTAGCGAGGGGAGCTAAAGATGCCAACCCTTGGCTGTCTGGTAGCGTTAAATCCAATAAGATGGCATCGAAGTGTTCGCAAGCGAGTGTGGCAATGCCTTCGCGCAATCGTTTAACGTGTACCAGACTAAAGTGCTTAAACTGGGATTGCTTCAGCACCTCTTGCAACAATCTGGCTTCTGCCAAACTGTCCTCAATTAACAAGATTTTGACTGAGCTTGCAGCCATAGTCTTTTCGTTTTTCTCCCTGGACTCCTCTAACGCGGCAATATAGGGGCTAGGGATTGGGGGTTAGGGGAGAGATGTTGATTTTACCTCGTGCCAAACCGCACAAGCTCGTCGATCCCGAAAGTAATGCGTTGGGAGAAGAAAGGGTAATGGAGTAGTTCTGTTCATCTTCTATCTTCATCTCCCCCCCTGTCTTCCTACAATCGCTCTGATGGTAGGGTGACGGTTGCTAGCCAAAACTCCTCAATTCCCTTAACAATTTTAAATAGCTCATTCAGGTTACGGGATTTTGTGATGTAACAATTGACGTGCAATTCATAGCTTTGGGCAATATCCTCTTCATTTCTTGAAGTGGTTAGCACGACAACTGGAATACGTTTGAGATTCGGATCGGCTTTAATTTCTGCTAAAACTTCTCGACCATCCTTCCTAGGTAAGTTTAAATCTAGCAAAATCAAGTCGGGTCGTACAGCATCGGCATACTCTCCCTCTCGGCGTAGGTAAGCCATTGCGTCCATACCGTTCCTGACCGTCACGACTTCGTGCGGTACCGAGCTACTTTTTAAGACTTCTTGGATTAAGCGAACATCAGCTCGATTGTCTTCGACCAAAAAGATTATTCTGTTTCTTTCGCCCGTTTCTACGCTCAAGCTCGCGTCCTCCCACTGGAATTGTAAAGTAGAATGTTGCCCCCTGCCCAACTTCTGACTCTACCCAGATTTGACCTCGGTGGCACTCCACAATCTTTTTACAGATAGCGAGACCCATGCCTGTGCCAGGGTACTCATCTCGGGTATGCAGGCGTTGGAAGATGACAAAAATGCGATCGGCAAACTGCGGGTCAATGCCAATGCCGTTATCCCGCACTGAAAATAGCCACGCATCCTCAACTCGCTGTGCTCCTACGTGAATTTCTGGCGGTTGATTGCTGCGGAATTTGATGGCGTTGCCGATCAAGTTTTGAAACAACTGCATAAGCTGCGTGTTATCTGCCATAACCGTTGGTAACGGTTCCTGAGTAATCACAGCTCCACTCTCAGAGATTCGCGTCCGCAAGTTACCTAAGGCGTAGTCTAAGGATTTCTCTACCTCAGTAAGTTGAAACGCGATCGCTTGCACATCTACTCGCGAGTAAGCCAGTACGTCATCAATCAAAGTTTGCATGAGGCTGACTCCCTCAACGGCAAAGTTAATAAACTCCTTGGCATCTTCGTCGAGCTGCTCTTCATATCGCATCTCTAGAAGCTGTACGTAGTTGGCTACCTGATTGAGCGGTTCTTGCAAGTCATGGGACGCCACGTAAGCAAACTTTTTCAGCTCAGCATTGGAACGTTCTAAATCTTGAGCCAGTTGAGCCAGTTCATCGGCTTGACGCAGCACAATATTAATAATCGCTTTCCTTAATTCAAGGGCTGCTTTAATTTCCACTTGTTTCCAGGGCAAGGATTTCAATCGAACTGTTTCCTTCCACAGATCGAATGATTTCCGAGGAGATAAGCGTAAACCCGTCTCGGTGCGATCGGTTTCAAACGGTGAATTGGGGTCTCCTCCCCAATTCACCGTTTGAATCACTTCCGGTCGAAACCACAAAACATAGTTTTTCTTGGAGATGGGAATGGCGAGCAACCCACTAGCAACGTTTTTAAACCGCTCTGCATCTGGATAAATAAAGGCTAAAGAATCGGTATAAAAGACTTCTTCATCAACATTATGCTGGAGCCATTGCAGTAAAAAGCTGAGGTCTTCTTCTTTAGGCGTCTCGCCAATTGTCGTACAATTGCCACCAAAACACACGGCGGCTCCTCGCGCATCAGCGAGTTCTAGGAGATTTGGTTGGTGTTTAAGTAAACCATCGATAAAGTTCTCTTCTTGAGACATATAATCGATCAACGCTGATTGAATATAGGTCAACTTCATTCGATAGACGTAATCTTCAGTCTCTTCTCGCGCTGAAATTTCTGAAAAGATTACCCGTCCCAAGAATTCGCATGCCTTACGCAGTTCATAGGAAACATACTTCGGGGACTGATGGTGGCAGGCAATCAATCCCCACAACTTTTGGTCTTTAATTAAAGAAATGGTGAGAGACGCTCCAACCTCCATGTTGTGCAAGTATTCGATATGGCAGGGAGATGCACTTCTGAGAATTGAGTTCGTTAGATTGAGCGGATGCTGGTTAATTGGATTAATGGTTGGGATAATTTCCGTTGGTTCAGACTTGGCATCTGGAATTAATCTAATCCAATTAGAGCTAAATAGCTTTCTAGCTTGTTTGGGAATATCTGATTCTGGGTAATGTAAGCCTAAGTAAGATTCTAGAGCTTCTACTTTTTCTTCCGCGATGACAGAACCATGCCCGTCCTCCTCAAACTTATAAAGCATCACTCTGTCAAACCCAGTTAGTTTTCGGACTTCTTTAACAATGATTTGACAAAAATCATGGAGATTAGATGTAGATTCAAGCTGATTTATAGAGGCTCTAGCTAGATGATAAAAGCTGAGAAAAGGGACGTTTTCTTGAGCGATAGCTGGCTCTAGTTCAAGAATCAGCAATCCATCTGGGTTGCGATGAAAAATACTATCAAATACGACATAGTCATCTCCCTTTCTTCTAGCCCAAACCTTGGTAGGATTAATAAAATCGAAATTTTCATCCGATAATCCGACTTTAAGTTTGTCTACTTGGAAGGAATCAAAAATATCTTCGAGTTTTTTATGGAGCATGGTTTCGGGATGCATTCCGAAAGCTGCGTAAGTATTTCGACTAACCTGTAATATTTTTAGATCGGGTTCTTCTAAAACGAACAGCACTCCATGGGGCTGAATTCGACCGCAGATATGAATCGTATCTTGCTCTAAGCCGATCGCCTTATGCTCCTGTAAGTGTAAATCAGTTCTTACCATAATTCCCTCGATAATTCTGGATAACAAAAAGTAGAATGCCGATAGGATTTGATTCCTATCACTAGTTTCAATACTACCTAAATGTAATTTTTGCAGCGCCTGTAAATTTGCCTAGAGTCAGATGAGCGCTGGTGCTGCGATACTCTTTTTAAGAGACAGAAAAAAGAAAAAGCAAAAGTTTGTTCTTAACCTGAGATACTACTCCTCAGCACGCTTCGCCGCGTCTTTCTGACAAGCTTGCGTTCAGCAGCATAGCATGGGAAGCTGTATGGGATTTCTATAGAGATTATTAAAATTTTTCTGAGTGTGACAGGAGAGACTGGAATTACAAAAATATATTCAGTAATACGAAGCCAACCAAAGATTAAATTAAAATTATTAACAATATTGACGAAATAAAAACATACGATCGCAGTTATTTCTGCCAAGTCAGTCTAACTGGGCAGAAATAACTGACTAGTCCCAACTCGCCCCACCTCGCCATCCCCTCATTTCGCCATCGTATTGGGAAGCGATCGCATATATCTGGGGCAAGGCACTGTAATTTAGGCTGTATAACGGCAAGTACAAGGCGATCGCCACAAGCTGCCCCGCTAATCTGAGTTAGGAATTTAAAGAAAAAGTCCAATCTTTTGTTAGAAGGCTTAAAAAACAGGGAACAATAATAATGCAAGAGATTAGTTCGTTCAGGAGTTAATCTTGCGACGGTGGGGTAGAAAGAAAGAGTGTGATGAGGTCACAAAACGACGAACTACAAGGAGAGATGGCTACCAGTAGCGATCTCTGACTTGGGCGCGCTGACGCTTGACGCCATGTAGAGGGTACTCCAGCTATTCAACACATCTCATGCTACCGCTGTGTGTATTGTTAAAGCGAGGTACTTTCTCTAGAGAGATCGGGAGTGCTTTTTCATACTGCCCCAGGAAAGCTCCACTAAATATAATTTGTTTGTGCAACAAGCGTCATGGATGCAGAAAGTGCAAGCTCCTTCTTCAACTGCTTCAACAACACAGTCCAAAGGGTCAGTCCTGTGAACTCTTATCTGTCCGGCACGATCGAACCTGTTGTTATGCAGGAGCATCAAAGTGTACTCATGCAATACTCCGCCCAGTCAGCTCAACTCGGGCAACAGATTACCCAAATCATCTTAACAACTCAAGACCCGCAACTCTTGCTAGAAAGGATTGCTAAGGCTTTAGGAGAGATTTTCCAGGTAGATATCTGCTCTATAGAGACAAGCCTCCGTCCAACGGCAACGAATCAGATTGTCTTTTGGTGTTCTAAGGACTATCCCGTTCAAACGCTTGACCAACAAAGACAATTACTACAGCAGCTAACACTGACTGATTACGTTCCCAATGCAGAACCGCTAGCGATTGAAGATTGTCAAACATCCAATATTTGTCAAGCCGTGGGTTGGTCTTGTGACGTGCTACCCGCTAGGGCACTGTTAAGAATCCACACCCGATCGCACTTTACAGTGAATGGGACGATTCTGTTAGGGCGCATGCAACCCCACGAATGGACTAACGGGGAAAAAGAATTGCTGAGTGCGGCGGCTGTGTCGGTAGCATTCGCAATTTCTCAAGCCCAGATGACTCGGCAGGTGCAGGCGGCAGCTCGCCACCAGGCTTTTCTCAATCAGTTAAGTTTAGCTATTCGCAGCGGTCTAGATCTAGAGGAGATTTTCCAAATTGCGATCGCAGGTACGGCTCAAGCGTTACAGGTAAATCGCGGTTTTCTTCTCCTCTTGAAATACACCGATCCTCTATATAAAAGTCACTCTTCAGACCATCTCCCGAAAACCAGAGTTACAGTCACCAGTGAGTGGTTCGAGGCAACTGCGAGCCAATCTACACTCGGCACAAAAGTACCTAAGGCTCTTTTGAATCAATCGTTTTGGCTGTCAGAGTCTTGGTTGTGTCAACAAGCATTTACAAACGCTCCAGAACCGCTAGCGATTACCGACGAGCGAGAACTTTTTACAGCTGACTTACCACTGGAAGATTTGTCCATCTTCGATCGAGAAATGATGCCTGCTGGAATCATCGTTCCTCTAGTCGGAACCTACAGAAATGCGCCTTGTGCCGCGACCGTTTTGGGGTTTCTGGTGTTACAGCACTCTCAGCCTCGCTGGTGGCACCCTGAAGAATTAGAGTTGGTCAAATGGGTCAGTACTCAAGTGAGCGCTACCGCCATTCAACAGCAAACCCTACAACAAGTGCAATCCCTGGTTGAAGAGCGGACAGCTCAGTTGCAACAAAGCCTGGACGTTCAGGCGAAGTTATACGAAAAAACGCGCCAGCAAATCGACCAGTTGCAACAGCTCAATCAGCTCAAAGAAGAGTTTATGAGTAGCATGAGCCATGAGTTGCGAACGCCTCTAACAACAATGAGTCTGGCAATTCGGATGCTGCGCCACTCCGAACTCCCCCTCGATCGCCGAGATAAATATCTGCAAATTCTCGAACAGGAATGTAATCGAGAAATTGACTTGATTGAGGACTTGCTGAGTTTACAGTGGCTAGAATCCGATCAGTGCCAAATTTCTCTGCAAAAAATCGACTTGATGCTGCTAATTGAGAAGTTAGCTCAAACCTTTAACGAAAAATGGGCTGATAAAAGGCTAACCTTAAGGGTGAACGCTCCTGTACCATCGCTGATTATTAACACCGAACCCGATAGCCTCAAGCGCATCTTGTTAGAACTTGTAACCAATGCTGGTAAATATTCTGACCCAGACACGACTGTTCATCTAGAAGTCACTCAGCAAGTTCAGCAATCTGTCAATCAAATTGTTCTAACCTTAACCAATACAGGACCCGGTATTTCCCCTACCGATCTAGAACATATTTTTGATAAGTTCCGCCGAGGTCGAGGCGCTACCGCAAATGCCGTTCAGGGTACAGGTTTGGGTCTCGCTTTAGTCAAGTGCTTAGTCCAGCATCTCAATGGCACTATTGAGGCGTCTAGCCATCCCATTGACGATTCTCAAACCGCTTTAACCTCATTTACCATTACACTGCCCAGCTTCCATCGCCATACTAAAATTTAAATAACTAGTTAACAAATCTCAAGAAAACCTCTACTCATCGCTAAAAAGTTGTGTAGTGCTGCTTAAATTCGCCGTAGTGGACTAATCGATGGAATCGTGGCAGTGCGAAGACTAAAATCGCCAACAGTATGCTTACAAAAGCTCCGCTCAAGCTACAACGCTGGCAACGACCTCAGTATTCTCCACTGGCTCGTCAAATTGATATATTTGGCTCGTCAGCCAAATTGGTATTTTATCTATGGTGGGATAGAACAATTAGCAAAAACTCTCCTCACCACAGAAATCGCCGTGCTCAATGGTTAGTTGGCACGTTGCTCGATTTAGGGCCAACCTTTATCAAGCTTGGACAAGCACTCTCTACCCGTGCCGATTTACTGCCAAAGGAGTACGTGCAAGCTCTCAGCCAATTGCAGGATAGAGTACCAGAATTTAGTCCAACGGAAGCGATCGCGATTGTTGAATCCGAACTCGGTAAGTCGATTCATGTGCTGTATCGCGACTTCGATCCCTTTCCCCTTGCTTCTGCTAGCATCGGGCAAGTTCATCGAGCCCGACTGCATACCGGGGAAGATGTCGTTGTCAAAGTTCAGCGTCCGGGATTAGAAAAACTATTCAACTTAGATTTTGAAGTGTTGCATCGGCTGGTGCGCGTGAGTTACCAGTTGATGCCTTGGACGAGACAGTACAACCTGGAAGCTCTGTTTCATGAGTTCTTCGATCTGCTGTATCAAGAAATTGACTATATCCACGAAGGCAAAAAAGCCGATCGCTTTCGCCAAAACTTTTTAGATTATCCTCGGGTCGTCGTCCCCAAAGTTTATTGGCAGTACACTACGAAAAAAGTGCTGACGCTGGAATATCTTCCCGGTATCAAAGTTGACGATCGCTCCACTCTAGAAACTTGTGAAATCAATATTAAGGAAATTATCCAACTGGGTATCTGTTGTTTCCTCAAGCAATTATTACAGGATGGTTTTTTTCAATCTGACCCTCATCCAGGCAATTTGGCTGTCTCTCAAGACGGAGACTTGATTTTTTATGACTTTGGCACCATGGTGGAGGTGAAGCCAATTGCCAAAAATCAAATGATCAAGACCTTTTTTGCTGTCTTGAAGAAAGACACTGATGAGGTCGTTGATACCCTAACCTATATGGGTTTGCTTGAGCCTGGAGGAGATATAAAACCTGTTAAACGGTTAGTATCGTTTGTGCTGGATAAGTTTACCGAAAAGCCAATCGAGCTACAAGCATTTGATGAAATGCGGAGCGAAATTGCCTTGATGTTCGAGCAACAACCCTTTCGCTTACCAGCGCAGATGATGTTTATCTTAAAGTCGTTAACGACGCTGGATGGGATTGCTCGTAACCTAGACCCAGAGTACAACCTATTTGCGGCTAGTAAGCCTTTTGTGAAAAGACTGGTTGTTTCTCAACCCAAAGCAAACGTCGTAGGGGAACTCGCTAGGCAGGCTAGGGAATTCATTAAACATAAATTTCACCAACCTAGCGCCACTGAACTGTTAATCCGTCGCTTAGAAGAGCGCATTGAGCAAGGTGAGTTACAAGTGCGCGTCCGTTTGCTAGAAAGCGATCGCACTTTAAAACGGATTAATCTAGCGCTAAAAGCTCTGATTTATGCTTTCTTGTCTGGATTTACCCTGCTATCCGGTACCCTACTGCTGTTGGGTACCCATGCGAATTGGGCGATCGTCGCTTTTGCCGTGTCAGCATTTTGTTTCTTGATTTTGCTGCGCTCTCTAATTAATTTATCTGTTAGGGAAAAACTCGATAACTTAATAGACAAGTAATCTGCCGCGCATTCATCTTTATATGGGACTGGGACGGGCTTTTCGAGCCATACCACAAGAGTTCCCAAAAAGCGATGGGAAGTTCAATACTTCTCTAAAAAACAAGCAGGGATAAAATTTACACTTTTCCCGGCTACTCTTCTTTTATCTCTTCAGTACCCCCAAGGGAATTCGAATCCCTGTCGCCTCCGTGAAAGGGAGGTGTCCTAGGCCTCTAGACGATGGGGGCTTGTTTTTTGAACCTTTTTTAGAATATCGAATTTCCAGTAGTCTGTCAACTAGTTTCGGAAACAATCTCAGTAAACTTTCTGGGTTGTCCCGGACTCATTTGATACCCTTACGCCATTCTACTAGACGTTGTTGAGCTTGTGCATCCAGAGAATTGAACAAAAAACGACCTCGCGATTGTTTTTGGGGTTGATGGCGTCGCTTCGCCCGACGAGCAGTGAATTCAACATCGCTAGCCAATTGTTGGCACGACATCCATTCGGCTCCATACCCTGTTACGGTCAGTCGCTGTGCCCGATCTGAGGTGACGACAATCAGTCGCCGATCAAAGCGATCGATCTTCAAGCGAAATGAGGCACAGAATTTTTCGATGTAAGTATCGGCTGTTTGTCCAAAATCTGTGTAGCAGACTGACAAATGAGTGGTGATGACTTCAGAGACAACCGGTGTGTTTTGAGTGTAAGAATCAAACACCACCTGAGTTTCGTAACCTTGAAAGGCACTGTAATTAATTAAAACCTCAACTAACTCCTGGCGAGCTGCCTCCAGCCCATGACAATCGCGAGCCTTTTTCAGGTGAGACCAGGCTCCAATGACGTTGTAGCCATCAACCATTAAAATAGCCTGCGGTGAGGGGCGGGGCATTGTTTAAGGCCAATATTGTTTTGTGAATTTTACTGCATAGTATCAATTTAACAATAGTTTACACATATCTACTAGAACCGAGTAAAAAACTGCTGTAGCTCGACTCGCTCAACAGTGACGAGTGACGAACTGATAACTGGTCACTGTTAATGAGCTTCTACGAAAATGGGGACTGAAGATGAACTCTTCCTCAGTCCCCATGCCTTCAATCAAAAACTCAACTCTCTTAACCTATGGCGAGGAGCCAGTCAGGTGACAATATCTAGCTTTTGCATTAATCGTTGCTTTAGACGTTCTGGCTCACCTCGATCGACCACTTGACCTTGCTCCAACAAGAAAGCTCCGTCACAGTAATTCAACTCATCCAGCCGGTGCGTCACCCACAGGGCAGTGAGTCCGCGACTTTTGACCAGGTTCCGGACTTGTGCTACTAGATCCAACTGAGTATCTGGATCGAGGAGGGCAGTCGGTTCATCCAACAGTAAGACTTCACACTGGCGTGCGATCGCACCCGCAATGGCAATTCTCTGCTTTTGCCCGCCACTAAGAGCATAGATTGGTCGGCGCTCTAACTCTAGTAGATTCACAGCCCCCAGCGCTTCTCTCACCCTAGCCCGTACTTGTGCAATGGAAAGCTTTTCCTCGACTAACCCAAAGGCTACATCTGCGCCTACTGTAGGCATGACTAGCTGATGGTCGGGGTTTTGGAAAACAAAGCCGACTGGTCCGGCGAGCTGAATTTCACCCGATTGAGGCTGCAATAGCCCTACCAGCAATCTGAGTAGCGTTGATTTTCCACTACCATTGGTGCCCAAGAGCATCCAGAACTCTCCCTTGGGAACCTCCAAAGAGCAGGATTGTAACACTGCTCTCCCCTCAGACCAATGGAAGCATAGATCTTGTACGCGAATTGCGGGTTGGTCTATTGCGTTGATTGCCACGTCCCTCATTCTGCTAGGGCAAAGAAACCAGGAGTGCGGCCTGCTCCTGCTGCACCAGATTTCTGAGAAATCATCACCGCACTGATCTGATTGCTGAGAACGCCAATTTTCTTATCTTGCTGGTGCTGGCAGATTAGTTCCAAAAGCTGGGGGTTCTCCGAGCGCATGGCTTTGATAATGTCCTGATAAGTCGCTTCTGCCTCCTCTAGTGACTTTCGTTGCACAGACAACGGGACAGGTGTGTTTTTCAACGTCAAATCAATACTGAACATGCGGTGTTAAGCGGTAAGCATTCCGTATATACTCTCCCTACTATCTTAGACAGGCAAGCGCAAAGACGTAGAAGTAGAGCCTTGCGATCGCTACCTGCAAAGCATAGTAGAGTCTCCTTGACAAGTTTTTTTAAGATATGTCACTGACTCTAGTGGAAAATTGGTAGAGTTTCACATAAGATAGGTAAAGACCGTAAAGAAAAGTAAACTTTCCTTAAAACAAGACTAATCATCTGCTTGCTTCAAAGCATGCAGTTGGTAAAGAAGCTAGCTTTTCTTTCGTACTTATAAATACATTTGGAGATCATTGCTATGACAATAGCAGTAGGACGCGCGCCAAGCGAAAGAGGGTGGTTTGACGCCGTAGACGACTGGCTAAAGCGCGATCGCTTCGTATTCATCGGCTGGTCAGGACTGTTACTATTTCCCTGCGCCTACATGGCACTGGGGGGGTGGCTAACTGGCACAACCTTTGTTACCTCGTGGTACACCCACGGACTAGCCTCGTCGTACTTAGAAGGCTGCAACTTCCTCACGGTAGCCGTGAGTACCCCAGCCGACAGTATGGGACACGCGCTGTTGCTGCTGTGGGGACCAGAAGCGCAAGGAGAC
>DATNPT010000054.1:0-34031 GCA_036703075.1 Chroococcales cyanobacterium | reverse complement strand
AAAAAACTGGGACACACTTTTGCAACATTGAGGCTCGTGCCAGTTTTGTAGAGTTACTACACAAACCCCATTGGTGCAATCTCTCCGACCAGGGAACTCCTGAGAGTCCCCTGGAAAGTCAATCTAAGCTGGAACGACCTGAAGAATCAGCGACCTTTTATCCAAGGACTGGACTTTCCCAGCTTGACCTAGGTCAGCTACAATGCGATCCAGCAGTTCTGCGGCGCGATCGCGGTGTTGATGTTCTCGACCCCGTAAACGTACCTGAAATTTAACGGAGTCACCTTTACTCAACCACTCAACGGCTCTATCAATGCGTAAGGTGTAATCGGATTCGCCAACGTTGGGACGGAGCTTCACCTCCTTCATCGTTGGTTTTGCGCTCTGGCGCTGACGTTTTTTCTGTTGGTACTGATGTTTGCCGTGATCCAAGATCTTAGCGACCGGAATGTCCTTACTCTCGGAGACTACGACAAGGTCAAGTGCTACGCTCTCGGCTAGTTTCAGCGCATCACGGGTATCAGTCAAGCCACGATTGTTGTTCTCATGGTCAATCAGCAGGACTTGAGCTGACTTGATTTGATGGTTGATCAGTTGTTTAGAAGCGATAACGATTTCCTCTTAAATTCAACAGTTTACTGAGGGACTTCCAGAAAACTAGCAATCCCAGTGAGGACGAGGTGACATGAGTAATCGGTTGTCCTATTTACTCCTAATCTAGAGACTCACCCTCAGATAGGGGAATTTTTTAGTTGGAACTCCCTAACCCAACACTACTAGGGTAGCGCAGTGCTGACAAACTAGCATCTTGCTCCGGTTAGACCGATGAAGAGCGATCGCGTTTTGCTCACTAGTCACTGTTCGCGGGTCACTGCTAATGGTATTGAATTCTAGGGTCTAGGAAAGCGTAGGAGAGATCGACCAAAAGATTAATCAGGACAAAGGCAACAGCAACGAAGACGACACCTCCCTGCACGACTGGATAGTCTCGGTTCAGAATCCCGTCGTATATCCACGAGCCAATTCCAGGCCAGGAGAAAATGGTTTCTGTCAGGATTGCCCCCCCTAAGAGCGTCCCAAATTGCAAACCCACGATCGTTACGACTGGCAACAAGGCATTTTTCAGCGCGTGTTTGAAAATCACCCAACGCTCCAATAGCCCTTTTGCCCTTGCCGTGCGAATGTAGTCTTGAGATAGGACTTCTAGCATCGCGCTGCGAGTAATTCGGGCAACGATCGCGAGCGGAATGGTACCCAGCGTCACGGCTGGCAAAATTAAGTGAGCCAAGACATCTTTGAGAGCCTTGAAGTCAAGCTGGAGTAAAGCATCTAGCACATAAAAGCCAGTAATGGGTTTAAAGCTAAATCCTGCATCAATACTAAGTCGTCCGCTGGGAGGGAGCCAGCTCATATTAACGGCAAACAGGTAAATTAGCAGTAGCCCCAGCCAGTACACGGGCATCGAAACACCCAGCAAAGAGCCACTCATTGTCAGGTTATCTACAGCTGTATTTTTGCGAACCGCCGCTAAGACTCCTGCGGGAATGCCGACAATACTCGCGATTGACATAGCTGCCAAAGATAGCTCGAACGTCGCCGGCCAGCGAACTCGAATTTCTTGAGCAATCGGCACGCCACTAATGATACTGGTGCCGAAATCGAGACGTACCAAATTCCACAGAAACGTTAGGTACTGTAGCGGCAGGGGTTGGTTCAAGCCTAACCGTTCTCTCAACGCGGCAACTTGAGCGGGAGTTGCGCGATCGCCTAACATGGTCACGGCTGGATCGCCAGGAATCAAATGCAAAAAGGCGAAAACCAAAAGCGTAATTCCCAAGAGAACGGGTATTAAGTTAACAAGTCGTTTGGCAATATATCGACCCATGGGAATTTATCAATTTTGATCAAGTCTGAAAATACATTACTCTCCGTGTCAGGAGCGTCTATTTTCAAGATGGCTAGGCGCGGCTTTTGTTTGAGCGTAGAACTCCACAATTAGACTTCGGTGTTCAGGGGACGGTTCAACGGCAGGGTAACAGTGAACGTCGTACCTACGCCAACTTCACTCTCTACGACAATTTCGCCCTTGTGCAAATCCACACATCGTTTAACGATTGCCAGTCCCAGCCCAGTACCGGGAATATTACCCACATTACTAGCTCGGCCAAAGGAGTCAAACAGCCGCTCAATGTCTTTTACAGGAATTCCCATGCCTCGATCTTGAATGCAGATAACAGCGAACGAGGCCATGCAAGTGAGTTCAAATTGAATAGCCCCACCTTGAGGAGAATATTTAATCGCATTGGAGAGCAGATTAGTCACGATATGCTCTAACAGTTTTCGATCCATGTAGACATTGGCACACTCGCCCAATGTCCGAAAAGCGATCGCGTGCTTAGCACCCGATGCCATCTGCATGTTTTCGACCATGGTGCGACAAAAAGCTGCCACATCCATCGGGGCAGGCTCAAACTTGAGCTTTCCAGCTTCGGCTTTGCCAATTGTCAAAACATCCTCTAATAACTGAATCATGCGCTGTACAGCCGTTTGAATCCGCTGGTGATGATTCTGTTTTTTCTCGTCAGTCAATCTATCGTTATAGCGATCGAGCATTTCATTGGACGATAAAATCGTCGTCAATGGCGTGCGGAACTCATGAGACACTAAGGAGATAAAATTAGAGCGCAGCTCGCTCAGTTCCCGTTCTCGTGCCAATGCCTTGCGAATTTCTGCTTCAGCCTGCTTGAGTTCCGTAATATCGCGTCCGACTCCCTGAAACTCGATCGCATTCCCCTGTTCATCAAATACGACAGCTCTGTCAGTCCACTGCTGCCAGCGCATCTCTCCGCAGGGGAGGAGAACTCGGTGTTCGTAACTGACAATCGGTTGCTCCTGGGACAGTGCAAAGCTCCAAGCAATGCGTTCTCGATCGTCTTCGGGAATGAGTAAGAGAAAGTTATGCCCAATCAGTTGAGAGGATTGCTGGTGGAAATAGCGACAATAAGCCTCGTTAACAAACGTCAGCGTGCCATCAGACTTAAACCGACAGATTAGTTCGGTTTGGTCTTCAACAATGGCACGGTAGCGTGCCTCACTGTGTTGGAGCGCTTCAAGAGCTTGCTTGCGCTCTGTGATGTCCTCGACCAAACCAACCGCATGGAGAATTTCTCCCGATTTATCGCGCAGCACCATTGAAGTGAGCTTACCCCAAAGAATCTCTCGATTTTTTTTCAAATAGCGTTCTTCGATTTGAAAGCTATCAATCTCTCCTCGTTCAAGTTGCTCTAAGTACGGGAGTTTTCGCTCCCAATCGTCGGGATGAGTCACCGCTTTGCAATCCAGAGTCATCAGCTCGGACTCGCTATATCCCAGCATGTCCTGCAAGGCTCGATTGACCCGAAAAAAACTTCCCTCACACGTCGCTAGTGCCATGCCAACCGGTGTTTCATCGAACACTCGGCGGAATAATTCTTCACTCTGACGCAGAGCCGCTTCTGTTCGTTGACGCTCGGCAATTTCGGCATGGAGTTGTTCGTTGGCGTGCTGGAGTTCTAGCGTTCGCTCCTTCACTCTCGTTTCAAGCTCCGAAAGCGTCTTTTGCAGTGCTTGTTCGGCCCGTTGGCGTAAGCGAAGCTCTCCGTAGGCAGCGCTGATATCCGTATGGGAACCGACGAATCGCACGGGAGAACCCGCTTCATCCCACAACGCCTGTGCTCGCGACAAAATCCATTTGTAGCTACCGTCTTTGCAGCGAATCCGATATTCTGAGCTGTAATGAGACTCCAGCGTTCGTCCTTCCAAGTGCTCCTGACGAGCTTGCATGACTCGTTCTAGGTCATCCGGATGGACTCGCCCTATCCATTCATCCAAATGATTGGGAATCTCGTGTTCTTCGTAACCCAGTATTTCTTTCCACCGTGCTGAGAAAAAGACCTCATTGGTCTTGAGGTTTACGTCCCAGATGCCATCGTTACTGCCTTGCAACGCTAATTGCCAGCGCTGTTCGCTCTCTCTTAGAGCCTCTTCGGCACGCTTGCGTTCCGTAAGGTCGCGACCTTCAGCAATGAGTAATTCTACTTGTCCGGCTTCGTCTCTTAACGGCTTGAGTGAAAAGTCAATAGTAATGACTGAATTGTCGGGAGCTAAGATATCGGCTTCATAACGAATCACATTACCCGCTGCAGCTTGCGCGATCGCTAATTTCAACTGGTTTTGGGTCTGGGGAGAAATCGTCCAACAGGGTAATTCCCAAAACGGACGACCAATTACCTGCGAGCGCTCCAGTTGGCAGAAATTCATGGCTATCTCGTTGTCTTCGATCACCGCACCATCCAAAGTCAGCAGGCTGGATAATTGGAAGGTTTGGTTGAAAACGGCGCGGAAGAGTCTCTCACGCTTGCGGAGTTTCGACTCTGCTTGTTGGCGGCTCAAGGCATTGGTGAAAATTTCACCCACAATTCTCAACAGCGCCACCGTGTCATCCGATGCTGTCTTTTCTGCCCGAACTGAGGCAAACGCAACGCAGCCAATCAAAGATTTACTCCGTACCATCGGTACAACGACGATAGAGCGAGTACCCGATGACTGCATGTCAATTCTGGTCGTAGCTGCCTCAACTGGCAACTCAGAAATAGTCGAGATTTGTATTGCCTCACCGCTTGTGAGTTTTTGCATTAACCACGGATGGGATGCCGTTGAACAGCGCTGCCATTCCTCGCCGAGTGGTTCCACCGACTCGGCACACCATTGATAGATAATGCTGCCTTCTACATCCTCTCTAGCATGAAGATAGGCTCCGGCTTCGCTATCCGAAAACAGTACGACATAACTGCGATCGAAACCCGAAAATTCGCCAATGACTTGAAGGGCATGATTGATTCCTGCATCAATCTCATCGGAGGAGAGATTGATAAATTGTGTAGATAGACCCGTAATCAACTGCTCAAATTCTAAGCGATCGCCAAGTCCACAGGCCGCGCATTCTTGCCGTTTGGCTTCTGCCTGTTTGCTGAGTATTATCTCCTTAGCCACTGCATAAAAAAGCTCGTCTTCTCCCTGTAATACTCTCCAAAACAACTGACGATAGCTTCCGTCTTTATGACGGTATCGACTTTCATATTCGACAATGTCGTCTGGGCTACACTGCCTCAACGCCTGGAGACTTACGGCTACGTCATCTGGATGAACCAACTCAATCCAAGGCATGCCGAGCAATTCGGATACAGTCCATCCCAGCAGGTTCTCCCACGCTGGATTGACCTGCCTGAAATAACCGTCTTGCCCTTGGACGCACAGAAGGTCACTCGATAATTTCCAGAATAAATTCAACGCCGCTTGTGTATTTTCTGAGTATTCGACGATAGGAGTGTGAGGCTTAGGAGCATTCATACAGACAGAGGCTCAATCTGTAAAACAGGGACAAAAAGGCATACTACATGGGGTTTAAGCTTTTAGTATAGTCGTCGTATTACAATGTCAGTCCCTGAATAATCTCCCTCGCCAACTGGTAATGTTATGAACGACGAAGGTTGAGTAATTCTTGGGGCGACGCCAAAAGCTTGATTCTAGCGTACAGAATTTCTTTATCTGAACTAAGGACGAAAATCCAGGACACGTTGACGCCGAATAAGGAAGTTTGCACTTTACCGCTGACCTGAATTTGAGTTTGGTTATCTTCAAGCGGTTCAGCAATTCCCTCGCGGGGAAATAGCTGCATTCCTTTAGCTTCAGTTTTGAGGTAAGTCGCGATCGCTTCTGGTCCTGTGATGGGTTGCTCAAAGGGTGGATGCATCGCCCCCGTATCGGCAAACAAAGCCGCCGTTGCTTCGTAGTTTTCTGCGTTCATGGTTTCAAAGTAACGCAGCACTATGGGTTGAGTAATTCCTTCAATCGTCAACTCATCCGTAGAAACACTCTGAGGAGTTTGAGCGCGATCGTTAGCAATTGTCATCTAATTTCCCTCTAAAAAAGCAACAATAACGAAACTAGTATTAACTAAGAAGGCAGGTTGACACCTGCCCTCCTAGATGGATTTTGCAGAACTCTCTATCGTTATGAAGTTACAACGTTGGAAAAAGCGATCGCATTTGGCTTAATCTGCATCTACAGAGTAAGCCATGGTTTTGCAGGAAATCCTTTATTGTTCGGTTTGTCGTGTATGAATAGGAGGCTCGTATTCTTTGCTTGACTTCCTCGATTTTATATTGCAACGTTTTGTTAAAAACTACCAATAGCTTTTACGAATACAAAGCATAAAAATTATGATAAATAGTTTGTGCCATTTGTGATTGATGTCACTGCCAGTCCAAGAACCTGTCAGTAGTAGTCAGGTTAAACAGAAAGCGCGATCGCTGGGGTTTCACTTGTGTGGAATCACAACTGTAGGTGCAGAAGCTGATGAGCAAGTGCAACAGCGCCTTCAATCGTGGTTGGCTCTGGGGTACCAGGCAGACATGGCATGGATGGATAATCCAAAACGCTATGATATCCGTGCCTGTATGCCTCAGGTGCAGTCTGTAATTTGTGTTGCCCTCAACTACTACACGCCTCACCAACGTCCGAATACTCCTGCATCTGCCAAAATTTCCCGTTACGGTTGGGGGCGGGATTACCACAAGGTAATGCATAAAAAGTTGAAAGCCTTGAACAACTGGCTTTCTCAACAGGGGGAAGATATCCAAGCACGTTATTATGCCGATACCGGGCCAGTACAGGATAAAGTCTGGGCTGAGCGTGCTGGGATTGGCTGGATTGCGAAAAATGGTAATGTCATTACGCGGGAGTATGGGAGTTGGGTATTTTTAGGGGAGGTGTTGACTAATCTGGCATTGACTCCAGATGTACCTCATACCCAACACTGCGGTACCTGTACCCGTTGTCTGGATGCATGTCCCACAGGTGCGATCGCGCAACCCTTTGTTATAGATGCCAACCGATGCATCGCGTACCATACAATAGAAAATCGGGCTGAGGCATTACCGGAGTCGATTACATCCCGTTTAGAAGGTTGGGTCGCCGGTTGCGATATTTGCCAGGATGTTTGCCCTTGGAACCAGCGCTTTGCTCAGCCTACCGATGTAAAAGAATTTCAACCCTATCCCTGGAATGTAGCTCCTGCATTGACAGAATTGGCAAATATCTCGGATGAAGACTGGAACCAACGCTTTCAGGCGTCAGCACTGCGGCGAATTAAGCCAGAGATGCTGCGACGGAATGCTCGTGCTAATCTCAAAGCAGCGCAAGCATCTCAGGAAATGAGCATCGATCGATGCTCTGTTGAGGAGTCAAACGTCAGAGCGAGAAGTTGAACTGAACAACTCCAACGAAGTTCTAAATCAATTTCTCTTCCTTTCGGACTATTGGCAGTCTAAATTTCAAACAGAACTGCTGTTTAATTCCGTTAACTTGCTTAGCCGATCGTTGTCAACAGTCCAGGCCTACTTAATGACTATAAAAGTAATTATTTTTGATTTTGATGGTACGCTGGCTGATACGCTTGATGTCCTCGTCAGGATTACTAATCGTCTAGCTATAGAGTTCGGATATAAGCCAACAGCTCGGGAAGAACTCGATCGCATCAGAAACATGAGTTCTCGGGAAATTGTTGCGCGATCGGGGGTTTCCCTGTTTAAGATTCCATTTCTTCTCAATAGAGTTAAAGAAGATTTGCGGGAGGAAATTCAACATGTACACATAGTCCCAGGAATCAAGGAAGCGCTGATTCAGCTAAAACACGAAGGACACAATTTAGGGATTCTCACCTCTAACTCCGAAGAAAATGTGAGAAGCGTTTTAAAACAAAATGGTATGCACGAGCTATTTAGCTTTGTTTATTCAGAAACGACTTTATTTAGCAAACACCGAATCCTAAAAAAGTTTATCAATAAAAATCATTTGAAGACCGAAGAAGTGATTTATGTTGGAGATGAAACCAGAGATATTGAAGCGTCAAAAAGAATTCGTATTAAAGTAGTTGCAGTGAGCTGGGGGTTTAATTCACGAGAAGCCTTAGCTCACTACAATCCCGATTTTTTGATTCAACATCCCAGCGAATTAATCGAGGTGATGAGTAACTTAGAAAAAATCTCAGTTTAGCCACGTCAAAGCAAAAATCGTCAAAAAACCCTGTCTCAGATTTTTCAAGGCTCCAAGACAGGGTTGGCTTAATCAGAGAAATGTCATTTACAGCTTAGAACCAGGGCGAGGAGCCGTTAGGGCATCCCAGGCGGCTTTACCCGCATCCGCAAGGCGATCGCCAAAGGTAGAGACTTCCTTAACAATTGACTCCCAATTCTTCTCGGCATCCATTTGGAGCAGTTTGAACGAGTACTCAATCCGCTCTGGATCGAATACTTTGTTTTGCTCGATCGCTTCTCGTGCTTGTCGGACTGCACTCAGATAGGTATCACGGGTAAAATCTCCAGCACCTTTTGCCTCAGCCTGCGCCCGTCGTCTAATCGCTTCGATCAGCGCTATGGTTTCTTGGCGTATCTGCTCGGATTCATTAGGCATCTGTTGGTTAACAAGTTCACCTATTGCTGGGTCATATTCTGTGATAGCACGTTCTTTCGGAACACTAGGTGAGGCACTTTCTTCTGGAACAGTAGGTAATGTGCTTTTGTCTGGAACAGCAGGTTCAGTAGTCATAGTAATTTCTCCTTAAGTAAGTTAATCATTAGGCACTTGAAAAACTTTAGTCATCGATACATCTTTAAGCTACTCAATTGCCTCAACCTTTCCTACCTACCCAGGTTATAAAAATTAGAATCTGGTAGTTCTTGCTCCAGGTTCAGTAGATGCTTAATTCGTTATTTGATTCATCTGCCTTTCTTTTTTTTTAGCCCCCTACCCCCAATTCTGGGGGAGGAAAATTAACTTCCCCCTTGCTACAGCGGGTTATGGGGACGATGAAACTCAGTACAGCGTGGCAGAAATAACTATTCGGTTGAAAAACGTTAAAAAGCTTAGTGTTCAAGCTTTCTTCCCTTCTGCATAAGAGCCTCCTGTCTTCTGCCTTCTTGCATTCAGCAACTTTGTGAGCCATAGGAACAAGGTTTAGTCTTGGTTTTGAGTCGAACGCGTTCGACTGTGTTTCGGTTCCTCTATAATGCAAGTAAGTACTTACATTATGTGAATGGACAATTCTGTTCAAAGGACTGCACATACTCGGGCCCGCATCCTGAAAGCGGCAACAGAGGTGTTTGCGGCGTCGGGTATAGCCGGAGCCACGACTCGTGAAATTGCTCGTGTGGCTGGCGTGAACGAAGTGACGTTATTTCGTCATTTCCAGAGTAAAGAGCAACTCCTCGCTGCTGTTGTCCAGCAAGTGACGGCGTTGCAGGCGGAAGCGCTTGCCAACCAAGACGAGTGGACAGGTGATTTACAAATCGACCTGTTGCACTATGCGTGGATTTACAACAACATGCTTGAGGGGCATGAAGCTTTAGTTCGGATGTTCATTGGGGAGGCCAAACGACATCCCGAAGCTGCACTTCAAGTGCTGCGGGAGACAGTTCAGCCCTTGCGCGACAAGCTCATCGCTTACCTTCGCAACGGCATCGATCGGGGAAACGTCCGCCCCGATGTAGACATATTACCTGCTGTAGATATGTTCACGGGCATGCTGCTTGCTGGAATGCTGCGAAGTAATACGATTCCACTACCACGAGGCTATAGTCGCGATCGCTATATCGAGAGTTGTGTCGGGCTGTTCGTGCGTGGAATTAGCACTTCGTCTCTGAATACAACCCCTATCTCGATCGCACATTCAACACTGGACGACAAAGATTAGCCAAGCTCGATTTGAGCGCTCTTAATTGTCTTAATTACAGATGAATAAACTCCGTAACCCCTCCACTGATAAGAAGGCTAAGCCCCTGAATTCTCACAGGACTCAAACTTCGGCTGTTAACCAATCAGGTTACGTCACTGGGCCTCTAAAGTGGGCGATCGCGTTTACAGCATCACTTGGAGCCATTCTGGAAGTGATTGACACTAGCATCGTCAACGTTGCCTTGACTGATATGCAGGCGAGTCTAGGTGCTACCGTAGCCGAGATTGGTTGGGTTGTGAGCGGATATGCGATCGCGAACGTAATTCTGATTCCCTTGAGTGCTTGGCTAGGAGATTATTTTGGCAAGAAGAACTACTTCATCTTTTCACTAGTGGGCTTTACCATCGCCTCGGTGATGTGTGGTTTATCCTTTAACCTCCCCATGCTGATTATTTCACGCATTCTTCAGGGCTTATGTGGAGGTGGATTACTGGCCAAAGCTCAGGCCATTCTCTTCGAGACTTTTCCTCCTCACGAACAAGGTCTTGCCCAGTCTGTGTTTGGTGTTGGAGTGATTGCTGGGCCTGCTATTGGTCCAACCTTAGGAGGCTTCCTCACCGATGGTTTAGGCTGGCGCTGGATTTTCTTTGTCAATATTCCCTTTGGCATCGTCGCCGTAGTCATGGCTGGGATATTTTTGCTCAAGGACAAGGTTCGGGACAAGACGCAGAACACAGCCGTCGATTGGTGGGGAATTGCACTGTTGACCATTTCCGTAGGCAGCATCCAAACCTTTTTAGAGGAAGGGGAAAAAGAAGACTGGTTCAACTCTGGTTTCATCACTATCCTGGCCGTCTCCAGCATCATCGGCTTTGGACTGTTCATCTGGCGAGAACTCACGACTGAACATCCTGCGGTTGACCTACGAGTACTGCGTCACCGTTCCCTAGCTGCTGGCAGTCTCTACTCAGGAATTTTGGGCATGGGACTCTATGGAGCGCTCTTTGCCGTGCCAATTTTTGCTCAAAGCATACTCCACTTTACGGCCACGCAAACCGGACTGTTGCTAGCTCCCGGTGCCTTAGCTTCAGCAATTGTCATGGTTCTGTTGGGCAAACTATCGACTAAGATTGATGCCAGACTACTGATTGCCAGCGGTGGTATTGGCACGGCCTTAGTCATGTTTCAACTATCGACTATTACCCCGCAGACGGGAACAGAGGAGCTATTTTGGCCCTTAGTCTGGCGTGGAGCGGTTACAGTTTTGATGTTTCTCCCTCTGAGTCTCGCTACTCTCGGCCCGTTGCCTAAAGCCGATGTCTCAGCGGGTTCTGGCTTCTACAATCTCACTCGCCAACTGGGTGGCAGTGTGGGAATTGCAGGACTCACTACTCTACTTACTCAACGGGAAGCATTTCACCGAGCGATGTTGCTGAGCCATGTGACGCCTTACGATGTAGAAACAAATCAGCGCCTCGACTTACTGACAGGAGCGCTTCAAGGTCGTGGGATGGATGCTGTAACGGCTCATCAGCAGGCAATGGCATTGATTAGTCAGTCGGTGAGTCAACAAGCTGCTGTTCTATCTTTCGCCGATATCTTTCGCGTAGTTGGAGTGGCATTCCTTTGCTCGTTGCCTCTGTTGCTCTTCTTGGGTAAAGGTGGTGCAGGCGCTAAAGCACCAGCGGCTCACTAAATAGCTTCAATTGTTAGTTGAGCTGTGGCGGTAGTTCTGTGGGCGAGAGGTGTCCGGGGGGAGAAGGAGTAGACTCTAGCGTGGGAGTTGCCTCTGGTGTGGCGGAAGGGGAAGGCGAGCCGCCCCCTGCTTGCTGCCCTCCACCTGCCTGCTGTCCTCCAGCGACCTGTTGTGCAGCAGCGGCGGCTTTTTGGGCTTGTGCCGCTGCTTCTGCCTTCTGTCTAGCGTTCTCTGTAACAGCAGCGGCCGCCGCCGCCGCGGTAGCTGCCGGATCGCTGGGATTTGGATTGAATGTCTCGATTGTGACGGAGCGATTGACGGGTTGCCCCACGCCATTGCTGACTTGCAGGGTGATGGTTGATGTTTCGGGCTGCTGAGTGATGGGAAGCCCCATCGCTCCCCGCAGGGGTACGCTACCTGGAGAGGGTAATAGCTCCACTTTGGTACTCGCACCACCCTCGACTTCCCACGAAAAAACGAGAACTAGAGGGGGTTTTCCTGGCGTAATCGGAATCAAATACTTCGGTCTCGCTTCTTGGTTATTGACACGGAAGCTGAGAATTTGGGCGGGACGGGGTACGATCTGAATGCGATCGCTTTTCGTCGGTTCGGTCGGTTTGGCGGACTCGTTTTTGCCAATGGGGGTTAATTCAAATATGTAGTCTCCGGTCCGACGCACGCCTGTAGCCACATTCCGGCAGACCAAAACATTGCCAACAGCACAAAAGCCTTGCAACTCCTTGGGAATACCCTGACTGAAGTCAAAGCGTTGCGGTGGGCGAGCGATCGCACCATCGGGAGTACGCCCTACCAACTGAAGCCCTGTGAGGTCTTGCGGACGAGTGACAGCCCAGTTCAGCCGAATGTCGGAGGCGTTGACTGCAGCGGCTGGAGCCTTAGGAGATGGGTTCGCTGGCACTGACTGGTCTGCGACTTCGAGATAAGCGGCTTGAGTCGGCTTGAACTCAAGCACCTTGGGCAGGGGAACGGGGTCGATCGCGACTCGGTTAGTTTGACGCGACTCAATCGTCTGTTGCCGACCTCGTTTGGGAATCAGGGTAAGTTCAAACACATACTCTCCCGGTTTACGAGCATCGGTGCGAACGCTTTTACAAGTGAGGAGGACGCGATCGCTCGTACAGAAGGGTTGCAGCGCAGGTGGCAGGGATGGGTTAAAGTCAAACACTAACGGGCCGCTGATTAACCGACCATCCGGAGACTTGCCGACTAGTTTGAGCGATGCAATGCGATTAGGGTACTGAATTTGCCATCCGACCTGAGCTATATCTCCATTATCCGCTGAATACCGAGAATCCTCGACATAGAAATCTAGGATTTTCGGGGAGACTGGGGGTCGAAAAAACAACCACCAAATCAGCCACACCAAAACCGCTAGCGTCCCCAAACCGGCTAGTACGACGAGGAGCAGTTGCCACCAGGGACGAGTCGTCCAGGTCACGTATCCTGGAAGCACATTCGTGGGTAGGGGTAAGTACTGCCGATCCTCTACCTCGACTTGAAAGTTGAGGACTCGACCGACTCCCCACCAGGGACGCCGCCACCATTTGTGAGGCTTCACGGTTAATCTTGCCCGTGCCGTCTCTTTTGCCCGGATGTTGAGTTCTTCGGGGTTGAGGGTATAGGTGCAACATTTGTCGCCTTCGACATCGATCGCTCGCAACAGCACCTCACGCCCTGCGTTGCCCTCATTCACCAGCAACACCTCAAACAACCCGGTTTGCCGCCCCCCAATCCGGTTCACGACAGGTCGCAGGGCAGGCTGAAGTAAGTAGATCGGGAGTAGCTGAAGATAGACCACATCTAATAGATGGAGGTCGGGGTTATTTTCCGAGTAGAGCTGTAGCGTGGGAACGTAATGGCCCGCTAAGGCTTCTGGAGGTGGGGCAATCAGCAGTAAAATCTGTCCTCGATCGCCTGGATTGAGACCTAAGCTGTCCGCTTCCATCACCAAGCCAAACCCCTGAGTATCCTGCGGATAGGTAATGGTGTACCAAGTGTTCGGGAAGTCGGTACAGACTAAACGAAAGCGATCGACTCGTTCCGAGCGATTGTAGACTAAAACTTGCAGTTGCAGAATGCTACCGGGTTGCAGAATAGCCGGTTTTGCCGAGCTAGTAATCGGTTGCACGACAAATGTGGGGTCGCTCGCCTTGACGATATCTTGGCTGGGGGGCAAAACTTCCAGTTCTTGCGAATACCGAGCTGGGGGATATTCTGGGTAATGCTGAGGTGCATCAACAACGAGGAGATAGTGAAAGATGCCGGGTAGGATTTCAACAGGTATCTCAAATCGAAAAATCACCTCGCCACTTTGGTCGGGGGCCAGAGCGAGATATTCTTGGCTCGATTGGCACCACTGCCGCAAAAGGGGAGCCAGGTCGTCAATAAAAATGTGAACCACGGCACTTTGAGCGCCTCGGTTCGTCACTGTCACCCCCAGTTCAAACGTTGAGCCTGGAGTAACGGCATCCTTGCCAGAGGAGTTGAGAATAACGGCGAGGGGCTTACCGGGGCTTAAGGTTTGTAGCAGCTGGTCGGAGAACGCGCGATCGTCAGGGGGAGATGTAATGCTACGGTAGCGGTCAGCGCCTATATTGAGAACTAAATTCTGCTGGCTCAAGTCGGCTAAGAGCCTTCTCACCTCTGCGTCCGAGCGACCGCTCCACGCTGCCATCTCGGCTACACTGACGCCGTCCTGCTGCTCGGCCATCCACGCCAACAGTTGCTGCTGCTCGGTTGTTAACCGCTGCAAGTTCCCTAAACTTGGCGAGTTACGTAGCTGCCGACCTGCCTGTGAACTCAATTGATTGCCTGTCATGTGACCCTATTTCCCTATTCTGCTCTGGCATTCGTGAGATCGATTACGTCCTTCTCGTCCCTTCTCGCCCTAAGATTCCCTACCTCATATATACCTCTGCGCCCTCTGTGGCTCTGTTGTTGCCTGCGGCTTGCTGCTACGCGTCTACGTTCAAAAAATAAGTATTCTTCAATCGGGAAGGGAGTAACTAAAAACAAAAATGGTAGTGACCCTCGTGGCCCTTGCACTTACTGGGCAAAGGTGCCGCAGGTTCCGCCTGCTTGTACTGCTGTCTGGTCTACGCTATGTAACCTGACTTGGAAATCCTGACCGCCACTCGTCACCAAAATTCGGTCTTTGGTACGGATGAGATCTACGGCATTAATCGGCAGTGACGATTGATAGAGCATCTTGCCTTCCCTCTGAGCTGAGTTGCGAGTGCCTTGTGAGGTCAACGGCCAAAGCACGACTCGCCCATCATCCCCCGCACTGACGAGATAGCAACCATCTGCGCTCAGGGCAACTGAGCGAACGGCGGCACCACCGTGTCCGTTCGACCACTCATCCACCTGTTGGCAGGGAGCCTTGGGATCGGCGAGACAACGGTTTAAATTCCACAGCGCAATGGTTCCTCGATTATCTGCGGTTGCCAACAACTCTCGTTGCTGACTGGCTGTTGCCAAACTCAGGATATAGTCATTGAATCCTCCCTTGCGGTAAGGCACCGCTCGGAATGTTTCCTTTGCCAAGTTCAGCAGGACGAGTTGATTAAAACGACCCGCGATCGCTAAATCGCTATCGGTTGCACCGAGTAGGGCAAGGGATTGGACGGCAAAGTTCACTTTGAACCCCCGCACGGGCTTCGCCTGAACCAACGCGCCTTGTCCGGGTTCGATGCCCCACTGGAATACCAACCCGCTACCATGACCGCTAAACAGAAAGCGGGAATCTTGGGTAAAGGCTAGGTCAAATACGCGATCGTCTTTGCGATAGACGAAGGAGGACTGTCGCTCGCCAAATAATAAATTCCAAACCTGGATTTCTCCATTTTCAAATCCCGCTGCCAATTCGTCGTTGTTCACCGGACGGTAGCGCACGACGCGCATCGCTTTATCGCCCCGTTCCAGTACTCCCGACGGAATGAGGTGAGAACCGTTAACCTGCCAGCGACGAATCGTGCCATCGGTAGACACGCTGACTACCTCATTCGCTCGCCCATTTAACCGAACTGCCGTGACGGGGCCGCTATGCCCCTGGTGTTGCAGCCACCACCAGCAAATCCAAAAAATCAGCAATCCTAACAAACCACCCAGCAACTGTAGCCAAAAGGGGATGATTGGTAGGATTTCCAGTTCTAAGGTTTGGGTATCGTTGCGGAGATCGAGACGCGAGTCGGAGATAATGGCTTTGGCCTGAAACCATTGGCGTCGCCGCCAGCCAAACCAGGGTAATCGGCGACGGACGAGTAGGGTGAGTGGTGCGGTTCCCCCAACGTCCAGGTTGGCGGCCGGCGGAACGAGGTCTAGAGTGTTGATGGTTGGTTTGACCGCTACTTTGCGATCGCTTCTACTCCACGGAAAGTTCCAGCCTCGTCGTTGTCCCTTCTCGTCTGGGTCGTAAACTTCTACCCTGGCCTGCTGCGGCAGGTTGCTCTGATTGTCCAACTCTAGGTCATACGTTGCCGTGTCTACCGACGGGTTGAGCCAACGGCGAGGGCGCATGGGGAGTTGTTGCCGCATGGGATTGCAACGAAACTCGACATATCCAGCTGGTAGTACGGTTAATGTAGCCTGAGCGCGGACGGGAACCGCACGCGGTTGAATCGCTTCTACGGTCAGGGGATACACTCGGCTAGGTGCCTGAACCGCTTCGGGCAACTGACACAAAAACATGACCTTGGTCTGACCCCCGGCGGCAATGTGGAGCGGTTTCTCAAACCCATCCGGAAACCAATTCAACTCTACCCCGCCGAGGCGTAATGTCAGGTCAACCGCCTGACGGTTCGAGTTCCCTACAGCAACCAATACTTCAATTTCATCACCGGGATACCCCTGAAACTGGCGCACGGGCAATTCGAGTTTGGCTGGCAGTACGCCCGTGCCTTCGACGACTAACCGGAGAATTTGTCGGTCTTCATCTTGGAGTTCTAAGGAGAAGACTCGCACGGTAAGATTCATCGTGCCTGTGAAGCCGCCGGGGACGGGGGGAACGGCCAAAATCTCAACCTGGAAATGGGTGAAATCGCCCCCTGGAATTTTTGATGAGATGGCAGGAACTAACCGATACCAACTCGATCCTAATGTTGGCTCGGAACCAGCCGCCGAAAGCTCCACCTGAAATGCTGCAAAGCGATCGCTATCGTTGTAGACTGTTACCTCAAACGTGGCTGGCACACTACCGGGCTTGAAGTGAAGGATTTGAGTCGAAATGTCGGTACTAATTTGTTTAGTCATTCGCTCAAACCCCTGACTCGCTAACTGGTACTTGTTGGATCAGGGTTTGGCTTCCCTCCGAGGCAGTGACCGCAAGCGGTGCAGACTGCTGAAGTTGCGTTAGCTGATGGCGACGCCAAGCAAACTGCAACAGATTAATCCCCATCTCTTGTGCCGTGCGAATTGTTTCTCTAGACAGCGTCAGTGCCTCATCTAATCCCCAACATTCAGCGAGATTGCCGACCATGAGGATAATCCCATCCCAGTTCAATAGATGCACGGGTTGACCCCCAATCAGGGGAAATTGGGCGAAGAGAAAAGGCGACAGCCGCAAGGGATGTTTGCGATCGAGATAACCGGAGCCTTCTAAAGAATGACCCATCATTTGGGCAACGCTTTTGATTGAATCGCCAATCTCTTGAACCTGGTGAGTAATGTTCGCGTCGATTGCTTCTATTTCAGCCTCTAAATCTTGACGCATGGCGACCAATTCTGCCTCGCTGCCCAAATTGTCGAGGGCGACCTGCAATTCTTGTTTGACGACGTACAATTCATCTAAGTTGACCTCCTCGAAGTCAACAACAACTAGCAGCACTCCCCCATGGTTTAAATACTGTCCCAAGCTATCTAGAACGGGTTGTTCAAAGGTCAGTAATTGATGACAGGGTAGGTAGAGGAGGTCGTAATTTGATAAGTCAGCTTGGGCGAGAGCTTCGGGATAAATTTGTCCAATTTCGGTGTCTCCTGCCAAAGCCGGATAGAGTCCAGTTACTGACTCCAACAGATGAACAAGGTTAGAGGCAATGTGATTTTCCTGTTCGGTATTTGAGGTTACTTGTGCAACCTGAACGATACCTAACGGTCGAGATAGTACTGCCTGTCGGTAACGCAAATCCAACTCGTTGACTCGTGGCGCGAATACATCAACGGAGGGGTGGAGCGTGACCTCGCCGGACTGAAGATGAATGCGGCATAATTCCACCTCGAGTTCGCTGGGATTGGTCTTCTCTACAATCCGAAACTGTTCCCAAACATTCTCTTTTCCAGCAGGATGGCGCAGTTGCTCTGGGTCAACGTAGCTGACCACTAAATAAACTAGCAACGACTGACCGGGAGGTGGCTCGGATTGAATGCGAAAGCGTTCGGGTTGCGGCACAATAATCGGGTTGCCCACCAAATCGATCGCAATTCCCGGTTGCACCTGCAACCAGCGCCCATCTCGGTATTGAGCAGCTACATCCATCGGCGCGGGAATCACCGATACGCCTAACCCGCAAACAATGCCCGGTTGATGCAGCGATTGGTGGTGAAAATTTTGTCGTCGTCGATGGTAATCGTGAGCATTCTTCCAGCGTTGTGCGGTCATGAGCAGACCATCGCTAATCAGAAGACGCTCAAAGGATTGAAATAAGGGAAACGGAAAAGAACGAGGCATCTGAAACGTTAAAAATTAAAAATAAAAAATGAAAAATCGCAATTGTTATGGTAGATGGTTCAGTTAATTAGAATGCGGATTGTTTGAATGTTTAGAGTTGGCTGGAAAGGATTTTGTTAGCGATCGCTGCTAACTGGAATTCGTGCTTCCTCAATATACAAGTCATAAGAACAAAAAGCAGGCTTTTCTTGGTCAAGAATTGTACGGACTAAGCGCTCATCAATTCGCTTGGGTTCTGGCGCTCGCAACCGCACGATGAAATGGTAAGGGCGTCCGCCGCCTAAAATCGCTTCTTGCCCCAAGCGAGCTGCCCCCAGGATAAATCCATCGCTAAATATTTCTTGAATGGCGATCGCTTTTTGGTCGTCCGGTACGTCTGGCTCATCCAGAGGTAGCCCCGTGTAAAGATGCAAATACAGCCTCAATCCCTGACGAGTTCCTCGCCAGCGATAAATCTCCATCGCGTGACGAATCAAGCGGCGCTGCTGTTGCGTACTCCAAGGCACATCGCTGGGCCAGCCAACCCAGTACGCCAGAAATGACAGTAAGGTTTGAGGAGCCGTCAGAGGGTCGAGGTACGCCCACAGCACATCTAGGGTTTGGACGGCTGGTTCAAACGCTTGTTCAAAGATTTTCAGGAAGCGACCGATAAAGTCTACTTCCCGGTAAACCGATGGCAGGAAATTGAGGTAAAGACTGTGGGGACGAACGTAAAGATTAAAGGTGGTGGATTTAATCTGCCGTTGTCCCGTATCGGGTGCCGTTGCGAAAACGTGAAGTTGACCTTGATAGTCGAGTTTTAAGGTTTTCCCTACGCTTGGGGTGTAGTGTTGCTCGAAAAAATCCGCTGCAATTTGGAAGTAAAGAACGGCATCCATCTGGTGCCGTGCGCGAAGTTCGCTGCCTTCCCCACCAATTTGACACCACTGTAAGGGAAAGTTTCCTTCAACTTTAAACTCAAGCTCAAGCGAGCGATCGCTATCGTTTTTAATCTGAACAATCATTTCGCTCGGTTCGCCGGGACACAACCCCAAACTCAGGATCGGTGGCAGATCGACCTGAGGAGAGTCCGCCGTCCACGTCGCTGCGGTGCTCGAAGTCGCCGGAGCGGGAGCCGCCTCGGGCAACTGCATGGGCGTGAGTAAAAGGCTAATCGTTTGAACCGAACGCGCTTGGGTCATTTGAATGATGAATTGTGAATTATGAATTATGGAAGTACCCGACCAATGAATTCAGAGTTTTGAAATCAGGATGCATTGCTCATATTGTCTGCCCTAGAGCAAGTTCAGCGCTTTTACCTAAATAATGATGATTTGCTGAATGAACGACCAGTACTCCGCATTCATAATTCACAATTTAAAATTCAGAATTTCTGAGTGCATTAGCTAATTAAACTAATGGCATGACCGGAACGTAACCGCTCATCCGCCCAAGAACAAATCAAACCAAACGAACCAGGTTCAACCACTCCATTAGAGGCAAGCGATCGCACCCAGGTTGGGCCTTGCTTGCGTAACTCAAATAAAAGAACAGTCCCTAAATACCGTACCCCAGGAGTTTGCTGAAACAAAGCAATAATATCAGAGGTGTAGACGGGACAACCAAAGGCCCAACCTTTACCCTTGACGCCACCCGTCAGGGGATTAAGAAAGCGATACAAACTCACCTGGAGACGCTGGAGGATGGCTTGTCGCGCCTGGGGATTGCTGTACTCTGGCTCCAGCCCCACCTCGGTTTGCACGGCAACCCCAACGTAGTCGGGTTCTTGCAGTCGTACTTGGATGCCGAGCAACCGTCGTTCGTCCAGATAGGCAAGAATCTGTTCTTGCAACGGTGGACTTAATGCCAATTGATCGGGGCTAATGCCGACTCCCCGCTCGATGCCACTGGTATCGGCGTGGGGCACGATGAATAAATTGACAACTCCGTTGGTCGATCCCCCGGTTTGACGGACTGGGCAACACACTTGTGCGACTGCCCCATTCCCGGCTTGCAGGGTCAACAGTTCAAAATCTTCTGGCGTCACGGCGCGATCGCGAGTTCGCAGGAGTTTTGGCACTCGGAGCGCCGCATCTTCCAGAGACTCCGCATCTGCGCCATTGCGGGCTGCTTCGTGGTTGATCGTCCTTGCCACATAGGGAACCGCTGTTTTCAGGATGCGAACTGTCCCAGCTTGCACATTGCCCCGTTGACCTCCTCCGGTGCGATACGCCACCATCCGGATGGTTGAACCGCGAGGCGGAACCGCCCCGTATTGCCGTTCCATCAGTTCCACGGTTGCTGACTCGATCTCGGTCGCTGTGGTCTCATTGAGTTGCGCCCAGGCGCGAAATTGAGTCTGTTCTTTGAGTTGCGGGGACTCTCGAATTAAAGGCCCAAACTGCACCTGTCCGGTGAGCGAGTCAATCGTGTAGTGCCGGTCTTCAGGGCCAGAGTCTGCGAAGTTACTGACCTCTTGCCAAACTTGGGGCAATCCTACGGGAGGCGTCACCTGGAGATGCTCGCCCGGTAGTCGAGGGAGGATGGGTGCAGTTTGTAGCTGAAAGACTTGTCCCGGCGTGCCGTCACTTTCTCCCAGCAATTCATCTTGAACCAGCGTACATTGACTCGCATTAACCATGCCTCCGATGGAACGGGCATCTAGTCCGACCAGGGTAGGAGATGAACTATAACCCGCTTGACCGGTTTGGGGTTCGGTGTAAACGCAGCGCAGCCAGCGACCTTGGTAGGTGGAAAAATAAGTGTTAGGCCAATTTTGGGGTAAATGCAGGATAACATCAGCTTCCCGCATGATATTCAGTTCCTGCTGCTGGGATGCATCCTCAAAACTAAAGCCTCGCGTGCCATCATCGGCATTTTGCCGCAGGATCGGTTGCCACTTTATCCCATTCCAGGCTTCCCAGCGTCGTGGCGGGCGATCGGGATTAATCCCGGTCGAGCCTGCGGGTCTTCCTCGCAAGGTGAGAGCGAGAACATTGCCCTCCAAGGGTCGGTCGGGGTCAAAGACGAGGTAAAAACAGTTGCCTCGTTCGGGGCGATCGCTAAATACCGTCTGTTCTCGACCCACCCAACTGCCATTGGGGGCTTGCGTCCAGAGGTTTGTAAAGCGATCGCGCAGCGTTTGGGGCCGTTCTTCCATCGTTTCGCCGGTGAGAAAATGGCGAATGCGGGGGACACCGATGGTCAGCGGGTGGTCGGTTGTGAACACGATCGCCTCTTCGGTTTCCGTGCGTTCCGTCGCCACCTCTGTACCCGCCTGAATTTGGTAGGTCATCGGCAAGGCGGCAGTCAGGTAGAACGTAATTTCGGTTCGCGCTGGAGTGGGCGGTTGGAGACGAATTCCCAACAGTTCGAGAAACGCCACATAATTCCGCCGAGGTACTTGGTTAAACCGCAGAAGCATCTGATCGGTAAGCCAAGCAAACAGTTCGATCAGGGTAATTCCAGGATCGCTGGCATTGTAATTCGTCCACTCCGGACAGTAGCGCGGAATCCTTAACAGGCATTCGTCTACGAGGTCTTTGAATGTCCGGTCATCGAGATTGGATTTAGGGAGGTTGGGTAAGAAATCAAATTCCACAGCAACTAAGCGAACGACTCCGCTTGAGGCAATAGGTAAAAGGGATAAACTAAGCTACGCGTATCGTGACTGTCTTTGGGGTGGTACTCAATGGTAATGTTGACCCGACCCCGAACTGGGTCGGGGTCAGTGCGAACCGCATCGAGCACAATCCGAGGTTCCCACATTTCCAACGCCTCCTCGACGTACAGTCGAATGAGGAGGAGCGTCGGAATATTCATCGGGGCAAACACAAGTTCCGATAATCGTGAGCCAAAATTTGGTCGGTAGACTCGCTCCCCTAAATTAGTCCGGAGAATCAGGAGGATGGATTCCTCAATATTCCGCGTTGTGGCACTCAGCTGTACACTGCCCTGAACGTTGACTTTTAGGGGGAAGGCTATCCCTTGACCCAGATAAGCATCTTTGTTCTGGTCTATCCTGTCGGGCATATGAGTTTTGACTCGATACCGCCACTACTTATAAGGGTTCCCAGTATAGAATTTTTGACTAAAAATCGTATGTAGTGATTAACAATACGTATTACAGTCCGATTCCGCTCGAAGGGACTGCCAAAAAATCAACATCCCAGCTTGAAGCTAGTAGACTCTTAACCACTAACTACTAACCATTAACTATTAACAGCCCTCACCTAGGTACTTATTTGCTTAGAGTTTTTTACACAGGTTGACACTTGCCAGCGCGGATTAATCCGACTCGACGCGCGATCGCATCTTGCTGAGACTCAAACGGTCCCCAGCGCTGCACTACATCTGGGGTTTGTTCGTCTTCAACTTCTTCGCTAGGGACAATCTCGCATTGACCCTCTTGACGCTTGACGATGTACCAAGTTGGGGAATCGCTCATGATTTAAATCAGAGTTTGAGGATAAGAATTAACAGGGACAAGGGAAGGGAGAATTTCCCGTTATAGCTTTTGTGAATTCTCGATCGAGTTGCTCTCCCTTCCAACGACTAGCCCCTAGACTTCATTAGTGACCGTTGCCATTACCTTGGCTGACAGTTGCTAATACGCTCTCAGTCAGCCGTTCTGGAACTTCTTGGAGATGGTCGTACTGCCAGTTGAAGAAGCCAACACCTAACGTAAGCGATCGCAACTCGATAATGAAGCTGTGCATTTCCGCTTGCGGTAGATAAGCAGACACACAATCCCAACCCGGCCAATCAGAGCGTCCTTCGTAACCAAGAATTTGCCCCCGTCGCCCGGTTACCAGTTGCAGAACTTTTGAAGTGTATTCTTTTGGCGCACACACATTAATCGTCATGATTGGCTCTAGCAGTGCCGGTTCGCACTTGGGCATGCCTTCTGTCATAGCAAGCCGTGCTGCTTGCTTAAAGGCCTGTTCGGAGCTATCAACGGAGTGGTACGAGCCATTGGTCAGCGTTACTTCCACATCGACCACTGGGAAGCCCAATGGTCCATGAGTCAAATACTCGCGAACACCAATTTCAACGCCGGGAATATATTGCTTGGGTACAACACCGCCAACAATCGTATCCGAAAAGTTAAAGCCCTCACCTCGCGTTCGAGGTTTGATGTCGAGGTAGACATCGCCGAACTGACCGTGACCGCCACTTTGGTGCTTGTAACGCCCGTGGGACGTTGTGGCTTTGCGGATGGTTTCTTTATACGGGATTCGCGGCAGGTGGGTAACCATCGGCAGGTTATACTTGCGCCGCAAGCGGTCTAGGGCAACTTGCAGGTGAATGTCACCTTGTCCCCAAAGGATGATTTCATTGGTATCGCCGTGTTGCTCCCAAGCCAAAGACGGGTCTTCTTCCAGCAGCTTGGTTAACGCACCGCTGAGCTTTACTTCATCTTTGCGGTTTTCAGGAGCGATCGCTAAGGCATAAACGGGTCGCAATGACTCGGCTTTCAGTAATTCTGCTCCCGATTTCCCGCCATTGCCATTCGAGGTTAGCGTAGTCCCCGTTTGAATGCCTTCCAAGCGACCCAGTGCAATAATCTCACCCGCGGTTGCCTCAGACATCGATTGCTGTTGTTGACCGAGCAGGCGATACAAGCCGCCAGCACGTACTGCATTGAGAACAATTCCATCCGTTAGCCGACCTTGCCACACGCGCACGAGAGACAGTTTGCCGCCTTGAGGCGTGTAGTAAGTCTTGAGTACTTGTGCCACAGGCGTCTCAGCATTGGCGTCCATGCCTCGCCGTTCGGTCGTAACTTCAGGGGTCGGGGCTTCCCGCAATAGGGCATCCAGTAGCGGTCTGACACCATAATCTTGCTCGGCAATGCCGATGAAGACGGGTACGATCAAGTCAGCACCCAGCTCCATCTTCAGGTCTTGCAGGATTTCTTCTTGGGGCGGCTCGATTTCCTCTAAAAGTTCTTCTAACAGGTGGTCGTCAAAATCGGCCAATGCTTCCAGCATTTCGGTGCGGGCCGCATGCTCCTCTTCTCGCAGCGACTCGGGGAGCGGTACTGGGTCAGCCGGTCCACCTGCATGGTAGTGATAGGCTTGTTCGCTGACCAGATCGATAAAGCCAATTAGTTGTTCCCCTTTGCCAATGGGGTACTGGTGCGGAACTAACGGACGTGTCGAAACCAATTTTAGAGCATCTAAGATTTCCCGGTATGATTGACCCCACCCATCACCATCACAGATGAGGCGATCCATTTTGTTGATGAAGACGAGGTGCGGGATTTCCCAATCATCGAGGAATTTGAAGAGGGGAGCTAGAGTGAGAACGCGATCGCTCACGGGTTCGCAAACGACTACCGCCGCATCAACACCGATTAAGGCATTGTAGGTTTCTTGGGCAAACTCAACGGAACCGGGGCAATCAACGAACGTGAAACGAACGCCTTCATACTCCGTACTAGCCGCGCTCACCTCTACACTCATTTGGCGATCGCGTGCCTCGGTTGTACTATCGCCTACGGTATTGCCGTCCTTGATGCTGCCTTTGCGAGAAATTGCACCCGTGACGAACAATAAGCTTTCTAGAAAAGTTGTTTTACCACTTAAATAGGGACCAACGATTGCCACATTACGGGTGGCAGACTCTACTTTTTGGTTCATGATTTACCCCCAGACTAATGAATTAAGCGGTTTGGCATCGGTAGGGTAGCGTTGGTCTGTTGGCTCCTCCGAATTGCCGGTGCCAATATTGACTTGGGATCAAAAGTATCTGCCTGTGAGATTAGCGCGTTCTCCTATCAAAGCAACGAACCTTGCAATCTCTTGTAAGGTAAGCTTCATTAAAAGTTAAGTTACATGACTTGAGATGAATGACTTCTAACTTTTATGAATATCAGCAACAACAGGCAACAAAATTGTTTCAAAAAACAGCAGGATTTTCCCCGGAAAATCGTAACATTTTTCAACAGAATCGAATCCTGTAAAAGAGAAGAGGCACAGATGCAGGGATGTGGCGAAGCGGCGACGGAGAAGCAGAACTGGAAACATGAGGATACAGGACGATCCTCAACCCAACTCTCCACGTCCTTTCTCACCTCCTCACCCCTTCAGCCTCCGATCGGGGTGGGTTTGAGTTTATTGCTGTTGGGTGGAATCGCTGTTGTGACACCGACGGCTAGACTCTCAGCGCAATCGCTGCCATCGCTCAAGCCGACACAACCAGCAGCCCTCGAACAACTCGATCGCGGATTGGCTTTGATTCAACAGGGACAATTACCCGATGCGATCGCGGCATTCCGACAAGCATCGACACTCAACCCGCAACTCGCACCAGCACACTACAATTTAGGGTTAGCTTTGCGGCAAGCAGGGCAATTACAGGAATCAGCAGATGCCTTCTATAAGGCAACTCAGGCAGACCCCAGCTTTGCTTTAGCCTTTGCTAATTTGGGCGCAGCGTTGTTAGAAGGAAATAATTTCCAGCAGGCGCAGGAGTATCTGAAGCGATCCCTGGAACTCGATCCCAGCCTCGGTGTTGCTCGTTACAACTACGGTTTGGTGCTTTCGCAGTTGGGAAACTTGGATGAAGCGATCGCTCAATTCAAACGGGCAATCCAGTTGAGTCCCCATGCTCCAGAACCCGCCTATCATATGGGATTAATTTATTTACAACAAGGTAAATTGGATGAGGCTAAAAAACTATTTCAGCAAGCGATAAAAATCAATTCAAAATACCCAGAAGCTTATTATAATCTCGGTTCAATCTTATTCAAACAGGGGGACTTAGACGCCGCTCTCAATGCTTTTCGCAAGGCTGCTGAAAGTAACTCTAACTATGCCAATGCTTACTACGGTGCTGGGTTAGTATTTCTGCGACAAAATCGCTTAAGCGACGCCCAACAAGTCTTGCAATATGCTAAAGCGCTTTACACAGCTCAAGGGAATTCTCAGTGGGCAGAAAACGCTCAGCAGTTATTAGAACGAGTGAATACGATGAACTAATGCTAAATTTCTACTCTGTAGGACGAGTGCTTCAGAAGCGATGCCAGATGAAGGATAGGTGGAAAAAAGTTAAATTGAGAAATGTCCTGATTTTCTCAGCTTAGCTTAGAGACAGGTAACGGAGCTGGCATATTCAACGAAAGCAACGGCATGACTTTACGCCAGAAGACGCTGCTAATTATTGGCGTGATGCTTTTGTGTCTCTTGATGGCACTGTACATCAGCTTATCAACAATTTGGTTGAATGGTTTTGCACAAATCGAGTCTCAACTCACTCGCCAGAATGTAGAACGACTCACAGAAGCATTAACCAATGACTTGAAGGAACTTGACAGCACGGTACGGGATTGGGCAGGGTGGGACGATACCTACACATTCGTTGCAGATGTGAACGATGGCTACATTCAGGAAAATATTAACGAGGCAACATTCACTAATCTCCGACTCAACATCATGCTGTTTATCAATACGTCTAATCAAATGACGTATGGCAAAAGCTTTGATTTGCAGCAGAAGGTTTGGAAACCTGTACCCGAAAGCTTGAGGCAATATCTCACCACTAATCCTCAGTTGCTCCAATACGATACTCTAACTAGAAGTCATACAGGAATTGTAATTTTACCTGAAGGGTCCCTACTCGTTTCTGCTCAACCTATCCTAAAAAGCGATCGCACCGGACCTAGCCGTGGCACCCTACTCTTTGGTCGTTTCCTCAACAGTGCAGAACTGCTCCGGCTTTCCACGCTGACTCGTTTGCAGTTTTCTATCTATCCGTTTCAAGACAGACAGTTACCCAGCGATGTTCGAGCCATTAAAAACAAATTCACGATACAAGAGTTTACCCCCCCACCTCAAGCACTCCCACCTATTTTCGTTCGACCTCTCGGTGCAAAGCAAATTTCAGGCTATACCGTGTACAAAGATATTGCAGGAAAGCCTGGATTGTTGTTGCGCGTCGATCTGCGTCGCGACATCTACCAGCAAGGCAAGCGCGGTTTGCATTATCTGGTGGCAGCACTCTTCGCTGTAGGATTGACATTTAGCACGCTCATTCTTGTGTTATTAGAACGCTCGGTGCTGTCGCCTTTGTCACGGTTAAGTAGAGCAGTCAACCGAATTCGTACCACGGGTGATTTAGGAGACCGCTTGTCCATTGGTGGTAGAGATGAACTAACCCGTTTGGGTAGTTCGATTAACCAACTGTTGCAGAGCTTACAGCAGTCTCAACTCCAACTGTATCAGAGCGAAGAACGATATCGCTCTGTGGTCAACAACATCACCGAAATCATCTTCCAAACGGATGCGACAGGTAAATGGACATTTCTCAATTCTGCTTGGACAGAAATTACTGGATTTAGCATCGAAGAAAGCTTAGGTCAACCATGCCGCAACTTTATCCATCCCGAAGACCAAGCCTACTTTGAGCTTCAGTTCTACCAACTCCAGTTTTCCCAACGCACTCAAAGCCATTCAAAAAACAGACCTTATGAGATCCGCTACCAAGTTCGAGATGGAAGCGATCGCTGGTTTGAGGTTCACTCTCGCTTGACGGTTGGAAGTTCCGGCGAGATGACAGGTACTGCTGGTACGATCGATGATATTACTGAGCGAAAGCTCGCTGAAACCAGAGAGCGTGATAAAGCCCGAGAACTCAAACAAACTGCCTTAGAACTCACTCGAACCCAATCGCAACTGATGCAGAGCGAGAAGTTATCGAGTTTGGGGCAGTTAGTCGCAGGAGTCGCTCACGAAATTAACAATCCCCTCAGTTTTGTTTACGGAAATATTGACCAAGTTAACGAATACTTCCAAAATCTGCTCAGCCTGATTGCGCTCTATGAGAGACACATCTCCAATTCTCTCGTTGATGTTAAACACGAAAAGGAAGTGATGGACTTTGAATATATGGTCAATGACCTGCCAAAGCTTATAAATGCTCTAAAAATAGGAGCTGAGCGAATACGTGAAATCGTTCAATCCTTAAAGAACTTTTCGCGAATGAATGAATCCGAGCTGGAGGCAGTGGATATACACGAGGGCATTGAAAGTACGTTGTTGATTTTAAGACATAAACTGAAAGAAAAGAGAGAATACTCAGAGATTGAGGTGATTAAAAACTATGGTGAATTACCTAAGGTAAGGTGTTACCCCGGACAACTCAATCAAGTATGGATGAACTTAATCGTCAATGCCATTGATGCTTTAGAAGAAAAGAGAATCAAAAAAAACTGCGATCGTTCTCAGGTCTCGCCCTTGATTCAGATTCACACTGAATTCAAACACGAGTATAAATCAAATGGATGCGATATTGCCTACGTTGTCATCCGTATTGTCGATAACGGAGCAGGAATGACTGAAGATGTACGCTATCGAGTGTTTGACCCTTTCTTCACCACTAAACCCCTAGGTAAAGGTACAGGATTAGGATTGTCGATCGGTCACCAAATTATAGTGGAAAATCACAAGGGTCAGCTATCAGTTCAATCGCAACTCGGTCACGGAAGTGAATTTATTATTGAACTACCGATTCAGATTGGGTAATAGGTCAACAGTGAACAGTTACGCAGCAAGCAATGGGTTGCGGCTCACTACTTATAATTCATGACTGGAGCGTAGCGGTAATGGGGAAGACGTGTCCATTACCATTACTGGTGAATCATCCTCCTTCTGCATGAAGCGATCGCCCCGCTTCCCGATCTAGATTAGAAAGAAACTCATAATAATCATCTTATGCTATTCGACGTGAAGACAGAGTCCTGGTAGAGAGTACCCGATTTATTGTTCAGTATGTCGAACAACTCCCTGCAAAGTCGTTCCCAGCATTTACCTTCAGTGGTTAAAAGAAATTCCTCTCGTACTCCTAAGTTAAGAGGCTCTAAGCCGCGTTTCCGACGACACTTACAGTACTACTACTGGAGATTAGTCCGCATGGAAGGCTCGCCGGAAGTACTTGCACGAGGAATAGCTTGTGGGGTGTTTGCTGGATTATTTCCCTTCTTCGGTTCTCAAACCTTGCTCGCCTTAGGTCTTGCAATTATCTTTCGAGGCAATAAAATACTCGCAGCAGTTGGACCTTGGATTAGCAATCCTTTTACTTCTGTACCAATTTATGCATTCAACTTTCATGTGGGAACATGGTTGCTGAACGATCGCAACTCCCTCGATCTGAGTTTGGCATCTTGGCAAGATATCAAGGAGTTGGGGCTGGAAATTATCTGGCCTCTATTTGTCGGCTGTGTTGCTGTAGGCATCATCTGTGCGATCGTTAGTTATTTCCTCGGCTTATGGCTGATTCGCCGCATTCGTAAATCGCAGCAGACACGGCATCGGAAGCAAAGGTTAAAACATTTGCATCAGTGATATTCTGACAGCCCATTCCCTATTCCCAAAATTAATATTGAGTCCTAACTTGTAGAGTGGGCATTGCCTACCAAAACTTGTGTAGCGTGCCGAGAAGACAAAAGGCAATGCCTACCTTAGGTTTAATTCTGTCTACCTACATATCGGTAAAAGCCTATTTCCCAGTCCTAAATTAACGTTCAGGTGGTACAGAAAGGGCTATCAAATCTTCAATCGTTTTAAGATTTGGATCGCCTGCTAAATAGCCAATTCCACGATGGAGGTGGAGCCGAAATTGGTTGGCGAGAGTTTCTTTGTCCAAAGGTAAGCCATCGTTATGGCAGCGTTGTTTGAGAGCTATTAGCAGGATATCAGCGATGTCTCCTCCAAAGACACGCCAACTCATTTCAACATTGCTGTCAGCAGGAATTGGTACTGGTGAAGGGAGGGTTGGTTCGGCAAGGGAACGACAAAATGCCCAACGACACAGGATGTTCCACTGGTCGATTTTTGTATTACGTTTCAATTTAGTGAGTTGGTCTTTGGCAGACTGGGAGAGCCTAATGCGATCGATAGGGGGTTCCATAGATTTTGTGTTTTCTTCTGGAAACTAGCTTGAAAAGAGACGCGAAGACAGTGTGTAGTAAGAATTGATGAAATTGGGATAAGAGCGATTTTCAGGAGTTGGAGAAACTGAGACAGAGTTGAATATACTCAGCTTCTTCACCGCTATCTGTAGCTCTAGCCTTAATATCTACAATTGTTGAAGCCAAATCTTGTCGTCTGTTGGAGATATCTAAGAACTGACTGCCAAATGCCAACCATTGCTGAAATACCTCAAAGCGACCATCTTGAGGATGAACCACCTGGTAAACTCGCACGCGGTTGGAACTTTTGCCTCCACGACCAATACATCTGAGTTCATAGCCAATTTTATCCAACAGGCGTCTCACAATTGTGATAGGAGTGGCATTCTTTGGCAATCCAATTCCAAGAACTGTTTTAATGGAAGCGCGGTTAGAGAGTGCAAACGCTGCCATTTCCTTCAAGTCTTCATCTGTGTTTCTTAATTCTCGTTCTGTAGATTGGAGTAGTACTGGAATCCCTAAACGTTCCATTGTGCCAACAGTGGCTCCCATTTGGATGCGATTGAAGTCGGGGAGGAAGATATTACCATCTCCTAACTCAATCAGTTGACGGGCTACAGCGGCATCCCGTTGACCTAAATAGTCTCGACCGATCGTGAGGAAATAATGCAGGAGGAGTTTGGGATACCAACCTTGGTCATCCTTGACAACAAGCTGTGCTGTAACGGGGATGCTATAACGAAGTTTCAGTACATGTTTGCGGAGCGATCGCCTTTGGGATAGTGTCTTCACTATGCGTTTTTGCAAGGTTTGATACTGAGTGTCGCTCAGATCATCTGAAGTAGCGATCGCTTCGCATTCTACCTGATAGTTTTGGTCTCTCACAGCTGCGATCGCGGCGGTGAGTGAGTTTGATTTAGCACCCTTAGCCGAAGAGGACACGGGGGAACGAAGGGGGGAGGATGTCTCTACAGCACTCTCCGTGTCCCCGCCTCTCCCTTTTTGTGGGGCTGGCTTGGGTAGGACTTCGATCGCTTGATGACCTTCAGCCGCCAGCGCTGCTAGCACTGATTCTCGATACTGGAGCATTGAGACATTGTGGCGGACTGCCATTTTTGCCCAGCACAGCAGAGATTCTGCTTGAAAGCCCATCTCAAGATCGTCGAGGGCATCAAAGTCGGATTGTTGAAGCAATCGGATATTGAGTTGGGTGAGATTCTGCCCGGAAGTGAGCAAGGAGGGGATTGAGGTTGAACCATTGCCAACTCGATTAAACCCATAAGGCGCAACCCACAGGAAGCGAGGCAGATTTTCTCGAATGCGCCCTAACGCCTGACGCACTGAGTTTTCACTTTGAATGCCTTGGGCAATGCCCCAAACCGAGGTAAAGTGTCCTCGTAGCTCGATGCTGACTCCCGTTTCGATCGCTGGACTTGCCAATACGATATCGTATCGACCTAAGACCCGATCTAGGCAGGGCATGCATCCATAGGCTGGATGAGTGGGTTCGCTGAGAGATTCGGAGTCAATTCGCAGGATTTTAGCTTGGGGAAATTTTTGCTGGAGGTAGGCTTCCAACGTACAAGTACTCCAGAAGCTGCCCCGCTTTTGAGCGGAGAGGCAGATAAAGGGTTTCCCACCTTTACGAATATGCCGTTCTAAGTCTCCGATTAGTTTCTCAGGTGTATTATCTGCATAACTCTGGACAACCCAAGATTCGCTAGCTCCGGGTTTCCAGTTATTTTGAATAATGAAGGGTTTAAGGGGAACTCCGGATAGAGACGTTAAATAATCGATCGCGACATCACTTAAATCCGCATCTGCGATGAAGACTTGACCCTCGCCTCCCAAAACATTCTGCATTAGCGTCTTGAATGATTTGAGAATGGACACTCGATTGCTACTACACGTCGGAGAATCCAACCCATGCCAGAGGACTTGTTCGACTTCATCAATAATGATAACCCCATCCGACCAATCAAGCGCTTCAAACCGAGCTTGAGAATTGGGATGAAGGGAGTCAATGCAAAGACCATACCCTAACACGCTGCCTTTGTCGGAGTCGCGCACCTCGGTGATGTAGTCGAGTCCAAAACGTTGGCACAACGCTTCGACTAATCGCACCCGATGACCAATAACTAAAACCTTCTGTTTGCGATCGAGTGCTTGTTTAACAATTCCTTCCAACAAGCGAGTCTTACCCGTGCCTTTGGGGGATTGGATACCAATGAGTTTGGCATCCTTGGGAATCGAGAGTTCTCCTAAGTAGCGGCGATTGACTTGTAAATCGGGAGGATAAGTTAGGCGCGTTAAGGACTGCGCTTTCCAGGTATCGAGCGGAACTGCGGATTGATACGCTCGATCGAAGGCTTCGGGAGAGTGAACGGCAATTAAGTCATCGACTCCTTTGCCTAGTTCTGGATTCCAGGTAATGACCTTAACCTGACACCCTTGCTGTTTGAGCAAGTACCCCAACTGCCGGATAGCGGCGCTGACGGCTTTGATCGTACTCGGTTTAGTGTCTTGGTCAAAGGTGATGTAAGTTTCCCTGCCTCGCGTTGCGAGTTTCTGTAACTGGGGAATCAGGCGAGATTTGCCAGTACGATTTCCCTGTTCGTCTCGGGGTAAGCGATAACCACCAAATACTCCGGGTAATGCGATCGCAGCATAACCCGCTGTGAGTAATGACCCTGCTTTCTTTGCTCCCTCGGTAATGCACAGGGGAATTTCTGGATGGTCGATCAGCCACTGCCAAAAACCCAAGTCAGGGCGATCGCGTTTGATGTCTTCTGGCAGAATGGTAACGTCGTAACGAGCTGCAATGCTCTGCCAGAGGTGAAGGGGAACGCGCAGGGCAAAGACTCCCGTGGGCGCTTGGGGAGGATGTTCGTACTTAATCGACTTTTTCACGTCAATACTCTGACGGGGAACGCTGGGTTTGAAACAGCCCCAAAGGTCCTCGCTTAGGGTGAGTAAGTCAATCCCGGAACACCACCAACCGCCCTGTTCGAGGTGTTGATAGCGATCGAGGATGTTGCCCTTGACTCGACCATCATTGCGTCTAGGGAGGGTATCGGCGTATAGGAGGTATTGGTAGGAGTCTTGACCGTCTAAGGAGATAACGTTGAGGTGGGTCAGTTGGTCATCGACACAACTGTTGCTCCACTCTTGAAGATGATTCACGATGTTTTGATGGCATGAGTCCGAAAGACTCGATCCACCATACACTACATGTAGTGGATAAAACAAAACTTTTTTACAAAGAACGCTATTAACGAGGAAGCGATCGCGCCATGAATCCCATGCGGGTCAATTCTGGCAAAGTGGGGGCAATAGACTTATTGCAAAAGTCCATTTTCGCTCCCTAGGGCGTGTTTTCAAACCTTCGATCCCTCCCATGCCCCCCTTTTTAAGCTACGGTGTACACACAAGTCTTCTGGTTTGTGTCTGAGGCAAGCTTGCCCCCTAAATCCCCCAATTCTGGGGGACTTTAGAGTTACAGTTCCCCCCAGAATTGGGGGGCTAGGGGGGCAAAATGCAGCATTTTTAGCTGAAGGTCGAGATGTGTGTACACCGTAGCCTTTTTAAGGGGGGAGAATTCAGTCAAAGTCCCCCAGAATTGGGGGATTTAGGGGGCTTTCAGCGAGTGACGAGTTCAGGATGGTTCTTAATTGATACAGTACCCAAAGCTCTCGAATGCTGAATTGAGGTTTTCTATGGCAACTTATTTGATTACAGGGGCAAATCGCGGCATTGGTTACGAGTACTGCCGTCAACTGAAAGAACGGGGAAATAAAGCGATCGCAGTCTGTCGCACGGCTTCTCAAGACTTGAAGGATTTGGGCGTGCAGGTAGAGGAGGGGATTGATATCACTTCGGATGCTTCCGTTGCAGATTTACGCGATCGCTTGGGTGATAGTACGATCGATGTCCTGATTAATAACGCTGGAATAGTAAAGCGCGTAACGCTGGAAGACCTTGACTTTGA
>DATNPT010000022.1:0-8400 GCA_036703075.1 Chroococcales cyanobacterium | reverse complement strand
TGCTGGCACCTATCCCCAAACGAAATGGGCTTGTGGTACGAATCTTTGCTATATCGGTATCGAAGTCGATCCCCGGACTGACAGAGCGATCGTCATGTCCGTAACCGATAATTTAATCAAAGGTCAAGCCGGTCAAGCCATCCAGTGTTTGAACTTGATGATGGGTTGGGAAGAAACGCTGGGATTACCCCAGTTGAGTTTCTATCCCTAATAAATGGTGAATGGTGAATTGTCAATTATGCATTTAGCTAGTTTGATGTTTCATCATTCACCATTTCAAACGGATTGCTCTCCAATACAGAGCCATCGGGTGCCTCCAAAACAAACCCAGCATCGCGAATCATTTCCCAATCGCTATGGGCTGCCTGTCCGGGTGTCGTCAGGTAGTCCCCGACAAAGATAGAGTTAGCTGGGTAGAGGCCAAGGGGCTGAAGCGATCGCAAATGCACTTCTCGACCCCCAGCAATCCGAATTTCCTGCTTTGGCAGCACGAATCGGAAGAGGCAGAGGATACGCAAGCATCGGCGTGGATTGAGTTCTCGCAATCCTTCAAACGGAGTGCCAGGGATAGGGATGAGAAAATTCAGCGGAACGCTGGTTACATCCAAGTCGCGAAGGGAAAATGCTAAGTCGATGACATCATCATCTGACTCTCCCATTCCGAGGATTCCCCCAGAACAGGTAGTGATTCCTGCCGACTGAACGTTCTTCACCGTTGCCCTACGGTCATCGAAGGTATGGGTGGTACAGATTTCGGAGTGGTAGTCTTCTGATGTATTGAGGTTGTGATTCACGCGATCGACACCTGCTGCGGCTAGGCGATGTGCCTGCTCTTCGCTTAACAGTCCCAGACAAGCACAAATTTTGAGGTCGTAGTTCTCCTTAACAGCTCGTACCGCGTCCAGCACCTTAGCGAACGCTGATTCTGTAGGAGAGCGTCCTGAGATGACAAAGCAGAAAGTTCCTGCATTTAATTTGGCAGCACGTTCGGCAGCTTTTAAGATTTGTTCCTGAGCCAGTAAGGGATACTTCTCGATCGCGGCGGTAGAAATTTTCGACTGAGAGCAGTAATGGCAGTCCTCCGGACATAAACCGCTCTGAGCGTTAAGGAGGTAATGCAGCCGTACCCGATTTCCCCAGTAGTGATGGCGCACTCGATAGGCGGCAGCCAACTGATCGAGCAAGACTACATCAGGAGCGCAGAGTACTTCCCGTGCTTCCTCGCGAGTGAGCCGATCGCCAGCTAGAGAACGCTCAGCAAAGGCGTTCCAGTCGGGGAGGTTCGATAAAAATTTTGTCATGGCATTTCAAGCCTACCTGTCTCTCTAGACAATAGGCAGCAATAGTTTCAATCAGTTAGCAGTGATCTAAAATATCGATTCAGTAATCCTAAAAGTTCCCCTCCCCGATGCAGAGAGGGGTATTCTTTAATCTCCTTGTCCGCACTTCGTGCCGCTTCGCTGATGTAAGCGGGGCGGGGTTGGGGGTTAGGTTTTTATCGGTGAATCGATGTTCTAGACAGCTTACAGCAATTTGCTTTTTTGATGAAATACATCCTGCGTCAGGGCGCACAGCCGTGCGCCCTGACAAAGTGTACTTAACTCCTGTAGAAAACTACTGTAACTGGTCACTGCTTACTTCTAGAGTTTTGGTCCCATTCCTACCGTTCCAGCATAGATGGCGCGATCGCCTAATTCATCTTCGATCCGAAGCAGTCGATTGTACTTAGCAACTCGTTCGCTGCGACACAAAGAACCCGTTTTAATTTGTCCGGCACGAGTGGCTACGGCTAGATCGGCAATTGTCGTGTCTTCCGTCTCGCCAGAACGGTGGCTGATGACAGAACGATAACCGTTGCGGGTTGCCAGATCGATCGTTTCGAGAGTTTCAGTCAACGTCCCGATTTGATTGAGCTTAATCAAAATCGAGTTAGCAGAACCTGAGTCAATGCCTTTTTTGAGCCGCGTGGGATTTGTGACAAAGAGGTCATCCCCGACTAACTGGATGCGATCGCCTAACTTCTCAGTCAAGAGTTTCCAGTTATCCCAATCCTCTTCGTGTAAACCATCTTCAATCGAGATAATCGGGTATTGCCCCACCAGGCTAGCCAGATAATCAATAAACTCTACCGGAGAGTGAGACGCCCCATCGTAGACATATTGACCTTCTTTGTAAAACTCACTCGCCGCTACATCCATTGCCAAAGCGACTTCTTCTCCTGGTTTGTACCCAGCCTTTTCAATTGCCGCAATCAGCAGCTCCAAAGCGGCTTGATTGGACTCCAAGTTAGGCGCAAAACCGCCTTCGTCGCCAACACCCGTCAGCAAGTTCTTGTCTTTCAAAACCTTCGCTAACGAGGCAAACACCTCAGCTCCCCAGCGTAGGGCGTCCCGAAATGTGGGGGCTCCGACTGGCACGATCATGAATTCCTGAAAATCCACATTATTGTCAGCATGCGCGCCTCCGTTAATTACATTCATCAACGGCACGGGTAGCAGATTAGAAAGCGGTCCACCTAAATAGCGGTAAAGAGGCAGTGCCAAGTCATCAGCTGCCGCCTTAGCCGTTGCCAGCGAGACAGCGAGGATGGCATTAGCCCCCAGTTCCTTTTTATTCTGCGAGCCATCCCGATAAATCATTTTCTGGTCAACAGATGCTTGGTCGAGAGCGTCCATGCCCAATATCTCAGGGGCAATTTTCTCTTTAATATTTCGCACAGCATAGAGCACCCCTTTGCCACCGTAGCGCCGAGAGTCATCATCCCGCAGTTCATGGGCTTCAAACGTACCCGTTGAGGCTCCACTAGGAACCTGAGCTAATCCCTTAGCACCAGTCACGAGATGTACTTCGGCTTCTACGGTAGGACGGCCGCGAGAGTCCAGTATCTCTCTGGCATCGATCGCTTCAATTGCGGTTTCTGACTTGTATTGCATACATCTCCTTTATGTGGGACCGAGTTCAACTTGCTTTTGTTCGAGTGGGCAACTCGTGACAGTTGCCCGAATACGGTGTTTTGGCAAATCCACCCAAAATTACCTGAAAACCAACAATCTCTCAATTGTTGGATGATGATTTGGCAGATAATCTCTCGAACTCCTGCCTCTAGCTATGTAGAAAATTCCCAATCGCATGACTCCAGCGTTTAGTAGGATACTCCTTTAAGGAGCGATCGCCGATCAACTTTAAAGATGTCTATCGATCCCATCTGTAGGAATGCCTACCGATTAGTAGGGATTTCCCCTCAAGGCATTCCCGATTCCATGCAGTGGCTCTTTCTAAAATGAAAAAGCGAGACCTACTCAAGGAGTTTAAGCCCATGCGAATGCTACACACGATGCTGCGAGTTGGCAATCTCGATGAATCGCTCAAATTTTACTGCGACGTGCTGGGGATGAAGCTACTGCGCCAAAAAGATTATCCCAGTGGAGAATTTACCTTAGCCTTTGTGGGGTACGGCGATGAATCCGATCACACCGTCCTCGAACTAACTTACAACTGGGGTACCGAGCAGTATGACCTAGGGAATGCCTACGGTCACATTGCGCTCGGTGTTGATAATATTTACGAAACGTGCGCCCAAATCAGGCTCAAGGGTGGCAAAGTCGTCCGCGAACCGGGTCCGATGAAGCACGGATCGACCGTGATTGCGTTTGTTGAAGACCCAAATGGCTATAAGATTGAGCTGATTCAGCTGGGAACTCAAGATACTGCCAAGCCACCAGAAACTGCTACCGCAGCTAGTAGCTAGTACCTCAACAAATTCCATATCTGGTCTAGTTGGGGCTTTTTTGACGCCAGGAAGTGGGAGGCTTCCGCTCTAGCTAGACCAGCTTTGGACTGAAAAAGAAAAAGAGCCACATTGCGGTGACTCTTTAATTATCAGGGTGCATCTACTAAGCACACTATAGCATCTTGGGGGTGAGGGGTGTAACCCCCTCTATGTAAAAAATAATTGATTTGCAAATACCTATAGAGAGAAATCATCTGATAGAGATAGGTCCCATTACGTCTCTCTCTAGGTGAATCCTAGGTCATAGACAAAATCCATCTGTGGGGTGTTTCAGTCTAAACCCGATGAATTACAGAAAATTGGTAATAAAACTTAATACCATGGAAGAAGAATAACCGCCTGTTTGACAATGCTAGCCGCTTGGCTCTCAAGTCACTCTAAAAGCATGACGACAACCACTGAACCCTCAATTCGGAAAGCTTGGGCAAAAGCGATCGCTCAACCCGCACAAGAATTTGCCCCGACTCCCTTGCCTGTTCTCTCCGGCAAAATTCCAGAAGGATTGCGAGGTTCACTCTATCGCAACGGGCCTGGACGATTGGAGCGCGGTGGGGCACGAGTCGGACACTGGTTTGATGGCGATGGAGCAATTTTGGGCGTGCATTTCACCGATGCTGGTGCTACGGGGCTGTATCGCTACGTCCAAACCTCTGGCTACCAAGACGAATCCCAGCAAGGCCAGTTCCTCTACCCCAACTATGGAATGACAGCACCCGGTCCCCTCTGGAAGCGTTGGGGCAAGTCAGTGAAAAATGCGGCTAATACTTCGGTGTTGGTTTTGCCAGATAAACTGCTTGCGCTGTGGGAAGGTGGAAATCCCCATGCTCTCGACCTCGAAACGCTAGAAACTCAGGGAACAGACCAACTCGGTGAATTGGGTGAAGGCGCGCCTTATTCGGCTCATCCCAAAGTTGACCCAAAGACGGGTGAGATTTTCAACTTTGGTGTCGCGCTGGGATTAACGCCGACGCTCAAGGTTTATAAAAGCGATCGCACTGGCAAGATTATCCAACAAGGCTCAGTGCCACTGGATGGTTTACCTGTATTGCATGATTTTGTTCTAGCAGGGCAATATTTAGTATTTTTCGTTTCTCCTGTGCGAGTTAATCTCCTGACAGCAGGCATTGGTTTGAAAAGCTTCAGCGATGCGATGGAGTGGCAACCGGCTAAGGGAACTCAGATTATTGTCTTCGATCGCGAAACGCTTTCCTTAGTCAGTCGCGGTGAAACGGAGCCTTGGTTCCAGTGGCACTTCAGTAATGGTTTTGTCGATACGGATGGCTCAATTGTCGTTGATTTCGTGCGTTATGCCGATTTTCAAACGAATCAGTACCTGAAAGAAGTCGCAACAGGTCAAACTCATACTCCAGCTAAGGGAACGCTCTATTCAGCACGTCTGAATCCCCAAACCGGGAAGGTAACGCAGCTCAATCAACTGTTAGACAAAGCCTGTGAATTTCCCGTTGTACCGCACCATGTTGTAGGTCAAGTTTCACCCGTAGTTTATCTCTCACTATTCCGCGATGGTGTGGATATCTCTCAAGAATTGCTCGGTGCGATCGCTCGCTTCGATCGCGCAACGGATACCCTGATAGTTGCCGACTTAGGGGAAAACCGTTATCCATCTGAACCTCTCCATGCAACGGACGCTTTAAATCGCGATCGAGGTTGGATACTAACCGTAGTGTATGACGGTAACTCAGATACCAGTGAGGTGTGGGTGTATAACAGTGATGCCTTGGATGGAGAACCTGCATGTCGGTTGGGATTGCCGAGTGTGATTCCTTTTAGTTTTCATGGCAAGTGGAAACCAGCCGCGACTAATGGGGAATTCTAGCGGTTGTCGCTTGGATGGAATACTGTCCGACTAAGCCTATCGTTTGATTGCCTAATTATTTTTCGCAGCTTTTAATTGCTGAAAATAAAAATTCATACCTGTGTCTTTCGACAGGTATGAATTTTTATAAAAATCCTAAAAGCGGATGATCGGACTCGAACCGACGACATTCAGCTTGGGAAGCTGACGTTCTACCACTGAACTACACCCGCTTGTCAGTTGTTACAAGATTACTCTTCATTATACCAACGATCTGCCAAAGAAGTGTTAACGTCCGCAGAACAAGCGAGTGCTAGGCAGCGATCGCAACTACAACACTCTTGTTCCAAATTTTTCTTAAGCCGCTTTAGGGCTCCTGACTAGAATTTTTCACGAGTAAAATAAAATTTACAGGACTTATCTTGCTCTGGCAATACTTAATTATTTCGTAATTATTTGTCAAAATCACCATAAGTCTTGGTATTCAATGTATTGGTAAGGTGCGTAAGCAGCTAGCTGTGATGGAAGACACCAATGCCTCGTGACCCTTAAACAGACAAACAGTAAGATTTTATTGCACCCTGTAAAGAGTAGAGAAATTGTCACCGTTTTGTGCTAATAGGGTCAGAGCTATGTGTCTCTTAAGAGAGCACTTGTGACCAGACAAGCGACATGGATGAGGAGGAATGGTTTAAGTCATTTAAGGCTTATTCCAAATTGCGATCGCGATCGAGCAATGCCCTAATGAGATTGCACTTAGGACAAGCAAGTACCAAGGATGTTTAACGCTACTGAAATTCTGATTAATGCGTTCGTTCAAAAACTGCGGGAAGGCTACCGCCGCACTTATGGCGGACTCAAAACAGACAACGAAGACATTATTGCTTGGGCTGGAAGTATGGCAATGGAGAACATTGCTAACAGCGATGCCCTCTACCATAATGTCGAACACTCCATTCTAGTAACCTTAGTAGGTCAGGAGATTTTGCGAGGCAAACACATCCGCGAGGGTGGAGTTATGTCTGATGACTGGTTGCACTATATTATTTCCTTGGTTTGTCATGACATTGGTTATGTCAAGGGAGTCTGCCGCCAAGATCGAGAAGCCGAAAGACTTTATGCAAAGGGTCAAAATGAAGATATGGTGCATCTACCACCGGGTGCATCAGATGCAGCACTGACTCCCTATCATGTCGATCGAGCAAAACTATTCATTGATGAGCGGTTTGGCGGTCACAAGTTGATTGACGCGGGAGTGATTAAGCGCAATATCGAACTGACTCGCTTCCCTGTGCCGAAAGAAGGCGATCATCGAGATACAATAGGCTATCCCGGCTTGATTCGTGCCTCTGACTTAATCGGTCAGATGAGCGATCCGCGCTATCTCAAAAAAATTAGCGCCTTGTATTATGAGTTCGAGGAAACTGGAGTCAACCAAGCCTTAGGATACGCCAATCCTGGAGATTTACGACGGGGCTACTCCAAATTCTACTGGAATGGGGTCTATCCGTATATTCAGGATGCCTTGCACTATCTATCGTTGACACAGGAAGGAAAACAGATTATCGCCAACCTTTACTCGAATGTGTTTGTGGTCGAACACGAAAAACAAGAAGAGGAAAACAGACAACTGCTGGAACAGCTTCACTCCTAACACTTCAACAGCATGAATTGGTGGCAGAAACTAAAAAAAAATCCACTCGCACGTTTCGGGGCATTGCTGCTCTTAGTTTTTTACTTAAGTGTCATGGCGGCTGATTTTGTTGCGCCTTACGATCCTTACGCCTCGCAACAGGATGGTTCGCTGCTGCCACCTACCCAAATTTACTGGAAAAATCAAGCAGGACAGCTAATTGGACCTCATGTTTATCCCACAACTCAAGGACCGACCGACTTAAAGACTGGCAATCGCAAATTGATGGTCAATCGGCAAGTTCCCTCACCCGTCCGCCTATTTGTCAAAGGTCCAGAATACAAGCTTTTCCAGCTTCGTCTACCATTACCTCCCAAATTTGAAGAGGTCGAGGTATTTAGCGGAATTCCTTGTAACTTGCACCTATTCGGCACGATTGGGAGTGGCAGAATTAATCTATTGGGTACAGACGAACAAGGTCGCGATCAATTTAGCCGTCTCCTCCATGGGGGTCGAATTAGCCTGAGCATTGGCCTGGTTGGAGTGGCTATCTCCTATCCTCTAGGTATATTAGTTGGTGGAATCTCTGGCTATTTTGGAGGGTGGATAGATGCCATCTTGATGCGCCTAGTCGAAGTGCTCATGACAATTCCAGCCCTTTATCTCCTAGTCGCACTAGCCGCCGTACTGCCACCCGGACTAACCAGCGCTCAGCGGTTTCTCTTAATCGTCGTTATTACCTCATTCATTGGTTGGGCTGGCTTAGCTAGGGTGATTCGAGGACAAGTGCTGTCAATCAAAGAGCGAGAGTTTGTCCAAGCCTCGAAAGCCATGGGGGCTAATCCCCTCTACATTATTGTGCGCCACGTTTTGCCTCAGACAGCCACCTATGTCATTATTTCCGCGACGCTATCAATTCCTAGTTACATTGGAGCGGAAGCCGTCCTGAGCTTGATTGGATTGGGAATTCAGCAACCCGACCCCTCTTGGGGAAATCTGCTCTCGCTTTCGACTAATGCGTCGATTCTGGTGTTACAACCTTGGTTGATTTGGCCTCCGGCCCTGCTGATTATCCTGACGGTATTGGCATTCAATTTACTGGGAGATGCGTTGCGTGATGCTCTCGATCCCCGTGCGTTGCAGCGCGATTACTCCGGTAAT
>DATNPT010000015.1:0-17849 GCA_036703075.1 Chroococcales cyanobacterium | reverse complement strand
ATCAAACTCACATCGCTAATGCCAGTACGAATCGAGCCTCCCTGTTGCCACTGCCTCCAGGCAATGCTTAATACCTGACCGTTAAGCGAGACTTGAGTCCCTTGGCGGACAACTTGGGGCGAGACTTGGGACAAAAACGCTGCCCGACGCGGTAAGATTGCGGTTTCGGCAATTTCCGGTCGTTGCTTGACAAGTGCCTCACCTAGAGGAACGTGAGGTTGGTGGTGAATCACTCGAAATGATGCCTGGGATACCAGCTTGACCTGAGGCGAGACGATCGCGTTTTCAGTCACGGGGGATAGCTGTCTGAGCATGGCTTTGCCCATTTGCAAGATCCGTGAGGGTGCGACTTCAATTCGTACACTTGCCATGCTGCTGGATGAGCCAAAGAGACTGAGGAGGACAAAAGTACCCAGCGACTTGAACGCGATCGCGCCAATCTTACCCTTACGGATTCCCGTCACGGGCTTTACTCGCTCGCTCATTCAATAGTCCTTTTGACGAAAATTTTTGCAGGGTACCCGTCAAGCATTGGTGTTTTGGGCAGCATATCAAGAAATCAGGACTTACGCAGCTACACTATGAATAGCGATCTTGGTGCGGTTACGCTACCCAGAGTGTCTTATCAGTACGTCCACTAACGATTTAAATAGGTTACACCCCCTGATAAACCGCCATTTCCTACTAGTTAGACAGTCTGGGGTTACGCTACGCTAACACACCCTACACATAGAAGCTTGGCGTAAGTCCTGTCCTAAAATAATGACGTTAAGCACTCGGTCGATGAATTAGCACTTCATAATAGGAAGTAAGACGCTTAAAGTAATCTCCTGCACTAACCCCCATGAAAAATCAATGACGTAGCGAGACGTGGTAGTATTTCTACAGTATTTAGCAAGGCAGTACCAAGCCGCGTGCTTAGGGTATAACGATCGAGCTTTAAAGTGCTGCTGAAATAATAGTTTGTTGAACTCAGCTCTATCACCTTGAGTTAGTACTACAGAGATTCAAAAAATTTCATGTGGTCTAAGATGCGGTAATTGCAGCCTGAGTATCGGGGATTGCGAGATTAAAGCGTTTCCTATAATATTGCTACTCTGTCATTTTGGCAGGATACCTGGATCTGAAGGAATTTTAAGGGTTTCTCGAAGCGCCAGAGTCGCTTACCACTTGCATCACAAGCTAAGTGGGTTACCCTCATCAGATTACTCAGAGGATGGAAGCACCACTTGCTTTTCTACGGGTCAAGCCTCTGAGAAAAATTGCATCCGTCATTACTGAAGGGTGTTGCTTTAGAGTCCGCCGACTAGAGAGAGTTTATTGGAATACTCAACCTAGAGGGTGTTTATTATGACTCTCCATCTCGGTAAGTTGTTCCTAATTTTTCAAATTTGTTTGTAAAAGCGAAGTTTCAATCTACTACCGGCATAAAAATCTCCAGTTCGTAAATTTGTATCTGTAAAAATAGTGACTCATTCAATGGATAACAGGAGCATCAACAACAATCATCAGCGTCATCTCGGTCATCAGGGAAAGACGCCTTATCCAGGTCAACGATGGTTGGTGGAAGAACGAGATGCCTGCGGCGTTGGCTTCATTGCCTCTCAAGCTGGCACGGCGACTCATGAACTGATCGAGCAGGCATTACTAGCCTTGGGCTGTCTCGAACACCGGGGCGGTTGCAGTGCCGATCGCGATTCTGGAGATGGTGCAGGTGTCATGACGGCAATTCCCTGGACTCTTTTCCAGTCTTGGTTTACCCAACGGGGAATGGCGATGCCACCAACGGAGCAGTTGGGAGTTGGCATGGTTTTCTTACCACAAGATGCAGCTTTATGCAACCATGCCCGTAACATTGTGGAGGATGTGCTGCATAAAGAAGAGCTAACCGTGCTGGGCTGGCGCGTAGTCCCCGTGAAAGACTCAGTTCTTGGCACTCAGGCACGAGAAAATAAGCCTCAAATCGAGCAGGTGATTGTGGCTTCACCCAACCGGCAGGGAGATGAGCTGGAGCGCAAGCTGTTCACAGCTAGGCGGCGGATTGGTAAGGCTTTAGACTTAGACGGGACGTTAAAGTGGTCTGACGACTTTTACATTTGCTCCTTCTCCACACGCACGATTGTCTACAAAGGCATGGTGCGATCGACCGTGTTAGGAGAATTCTATACAGACTTCAAAAATCCCGATTACCAAAGTGCTTTTGCTGTCTATCATCGGCGCTTTAGCACCAACACGATGCCTAAGTGGCCACTGGCTCAACCCATGCGACTGTTAGGTCATAACGGTGAAATTAACACGCTGCTGGGTAATATCAATTGGATGATTGCGCGGGAAGCCGATTTAACTCATCCTCTCTGGGGAACGAGGACGACTGAGTCAGAAATTAAGACTCAAGAGGCTGCACTCGCTACGCCTCAAGAACAAGCGACCGAATTGGATAGTCTCAAGCCAGTTGTCAATCCTGATAGCAGTGATTCAGCCAATCTGGACAACGTACTGGAACTACTAGTACGCTCTGGACGCAGCCCACAAGAAGCGCTGATGATTATGGTGCCAGAGGCCTACAAAAATCAGCCGGATTTGGAAAATCATCCGGAAATTACCGATTTTTACGAATACTACAGCGGAATTCAGGAGCCATGGGACGGACCAGCCCTGTTAGTATTTAGCGACGGCAAGACGGTAGGAGCGACCCTCGATCGCAATGGACTGCGACCCGCACGCTATTGCATTACGAAGCAAGGCAACATCCTCGTATCCTCCGAAGCTGGAGTTGTCGCGATTCCAGAAACGGAAATTGTCGAAAAGGGACGATTGGGACCCGGTCAGATGATTGCTGTGGACTTGGAAACCCATGAGATTCTGAAAAATTGGGACATTAAGCAGCGGATTGCGGCACTCAAACCCTATGGGGAGTGGTTGCAGCAGTACCGACACGACTTGACGCCCCAACCCTTTGAGTCTGCGCCCAAACTAGAGCCATCGCTCCTATTGCGCGAGCAAACAGCCTTTGGCTATACGGCTGAAGATTTGGAGCTAATCCTCCAGGCAATGGTAATTGATGGGAAGGAACCAACGTTCTGCATGGGGGATGATATTCCCTTAGCCGTACTGTCCGATAAGCCTCACCTGCTCTATGACTACTTCAAACAGCGCTTTGCTCAAGTAACCAACCCACCAATCGATCCCTTACGGGAGAGTTTGGTGATGTCGCTGAGCATGGAATTGGGTGAGCGAGGAAATCTGTTAGACGCTAAACCAGAGTATGCTCGCCTGTTAAAGCTGGAAACCCCAGTACTCAATGAAGCTGAGTTGGAGGCGATTAAAACCTCAGGGTTCGAGACGGCTGAGCTATGTACGTTATTTAAGATTGTGGCGGGTCCCCAAGGGCTAGAAGCCGCCGTACTCGACCTATGCGATCGCGCAGCCGAAGCCGTCAAGGCTGGAACGAAAATTTTGATTTTGAGCGATCGGAGCGGCAGCTTGCTCAGCCAAGACACGGCCTACATTCCACCCTTATTAGCCGTCGGTGCCGTGCATTATCATCTCATCCGCAAGGGTCTGCGGATGAAAGCGTCACTGATCGTCGATACAGCTCAGTGCTGGAGTACCCATCACTTTGCCTGCTTGATTGGCTATGGTGCATCTGCCGTTTGTCCGTATCTAGCGTTGGAATCGGTACGCCAGTGGGTATCCGACTCCAGAACTCAAAAATTGATGGATGGGGGAAGACTCAAGAGGATTACGGCTCAAGAGGGTCAGAAAAACTACCGGAAGGCGGTGGAAGCTGGCTTGTTGAAAATTCTCTCAAAAATGGGGATTTCCCTACTCTCGTCCTATCATGGGGCGCAGATTTTTGAGGCGATTGGAATTGGTCCAGAGCTGACAGAACTCGCCTTTGCTGGTACAACTTCTCGCTTAGGTGGCTTGAGCATTGCGGAATTAGCCCAGGAAATCATTGCAGTTCACCAGCGCGCTTTTCCAGAGTTGACCAGTAAGAAGCTGGAAAACTATGGATTTGTGAATTACAGACCGAGGGGCGAGTATCACATGAACAGCCCCGAAATGGCGAAGGCGCTGCATAAAGCTGTAGCCGAGGGGAAAACCTACGACCACTACAAGCTGTATCAGCAACTGCTAGAACAGCGACCCATCACGGCTCTCAGGGATTTACTCGATTTCCAAAGCGATCGCCCGTCAATCCCCATCGAAGAAGTTCAATCTGTCGAGGAAATTGTTAAGCGGTTCTGTACGGGAGCGATGTCCCTCGGTTCGCTATCGCGGGAAGCCCACGAAACGTTAGCGATCGCGATGAATCGCATCGGTGGCAAATCCAACTCCGGTGAAGGAGGCGAAGACCCCGTGCGGTTCAAAATCCTCAATGATGTGAATGAGCAGGGGTACTCGCCAACACTACCTCACCTCAAAGGGTTGCGTAATGGCGATACAGCTAGTTCTGCGATTAAGCAGGTAGCATCCGGTCGGTTTGGCGTGACGCCAGAGTACTTGATGCACGCCCAGCAACTGGAAATCAAAATTGCCCAAGGTGCTAAGCCGGGAGAAGGCGGTCAGCTTCCTGGCACGAAAGTCAGTCCCTATATTGCAATGCTGCGGCGTTCTAAAGCCGGAGTTCCGCTGATTTCGCCGCCGCCTCACCACGATATTTATTCGATTGAGGACTTGGCGCAACTGATTTTTGACTTGCACCAGATCAATCCAGTAGCCAAGGTGTCGGTGAAGCTAGTGGCGGAAATCGGTATCGGTACAATCGCGGCCGGGGTTGCTAAAGCAAATGCCGATATTATCCAAATTTCCGGTCATGATGGCGGTACGGGTGCCTCTCCCTTGAGTTCGATCAAGCACGCTGGTGTGTCTTGGGAACTGGGCGTGACAGAAGTCCATCGCGTCCTCACGGAAAATCAACTACGCGATCGCGTTCTACTTCGAGCCGACGGTGGCTTCAAGACGGGTTGGGATGTTGTCGTAGCCGCGTTGATGGGTGCTGAAGAGTATGGATTTGGTTCGGTCGCGATGATTGCCGAAGGCTGTATCATGGCGCGAATTTGCCACACCAACAACTGCCCTGTCGGGGTTGCCACGCAGCAGGAAAAACTGCGCGAACGTTTTACTGGCATACCGGAGCATGTAGTCAATTTCTTCTTCTTTATTGCAGAAGAAGTGCGATCGCTCTTAGCGCGACTCGGCTATCGCTCGTTGGATGAAATTATTGGTCGGGCCGATCTGTTGAAAGTGCGAGATGATGTCAAGTTGGCGAAAACCAATGGACTCGACCTCAATTGTCTGATTCAGTTGCCTGATACGCGACGCGATCGCAGTTGGCTTCAACATGAGGAAGTCCACAGCAACGGTCCTGTACTCGATGACGAGCTGCTCAATGACCCGGATATCCAAAATGCGATCGAGCATCAAGGCTCTGTGACCAAAGAGGTTGCTATCGTTAACACCGACAGAACTGTCGGAGCGCGTGTTGCCGGTGCGATCGCCAAGCGATATGGAGATACAGGGTTTGAGGGGCAAATCACCTTAAACTTCAAAGGGTCTGCCGGTCAAAGCTTTGGAGCGTTTAACCTTCCGGGGATGACCCTGATCTTGGAAGGTGAAGCCAACGACTATGTCGGTAAGGGAATGCATGGTGGCGAACTGATCGTGAAGCCACCAGCCCAAGCTACCTACGATCCATCCCAGAATGTCATTGTGGGCAATACCTGCCTCTACGGGGCGACTGGCGGCATGCTCTTTGCTAATGGCGGTGCGGGCGAGCGGTTTGCTGTCCGTAACTCTAGAGCTCAGGCAGTGATTGAGGGCGCTGGCGATCATTGTTGCGAATACATGACGGGTGGTGTAGTCGTTGTCCTCGGTCATGTGGGTCGTAATGTGGGTGCTGGTATGACTGGCGGCATCGCCTACTTCCTCGATGAGGATGGCAGTTTTAATAGCAAAGTCAACTCGGAAATTGTCCAAATTCAGCGAGTTATTTCGCCAGTAGGCGAGCAACAACTCAAAGAACTCATCCAAGCTCATGCCCAACATACTGGTAGTCCCAAAGCACGGATGATTTTAGAGAGTTGGTCTGACTATCTGCCGAAATTCTGGCAAGTCGTACCGCCTTCGGAAGCGGACACGCCTGAAGCCAATCCTGACACGGTGGAGGAAAGAGAGCTGACTCCGGTTCAATAGAGAATCCAGTTGACAAAAACAAGGGAGAAGGTGACTGTAACCCTCTCCCTTATTGTCCAATCCTGCTGTAATCCTGAACAGCGTTAACCCTTAACGGTTCTAGAGCTTTTGTCTCCCATTTCCAGAAGTTGCGGCACTGTGACAAACTGGTAGCCGCGCTTTTTCAGCGCTGTAATCAGTTGAGGTAAAGCCCTCACCGTCCGCGATCGATCGCCACCTCCGTCATGGAGCAGGATAATGCCCCCTGGTTTGGCATCCTTGAGCAAGTTGTTAATCCACGCTTGTTGGGACGCGGCGTGTCGCGGACTCCAATCCCTCGAATCCACCGACCACATAATGGTGGCGTACTTCTCTCCATGAGCGTAGTTGACTAAGCCATTGTTTAAGATGCCAGCCGGTGGTCTGAATAAGGATGTTTTCACACCCGTCAGCTTGTACACTAATGAGGCTGTATTGTCAATCTCTCGCGATGCGGCGGCTGAATCGTAATGATGATATTGATGATTCCAGGTATGGTTACCAATCGCGTGCCCCTCGGCAACCGCTTGTTTAACAAGCTGTGGATAGCGTTGCACCTGCTTCCCAACCACAAAAAAGGTAGCCTTGACATTTTGTTCTTTGAGGGTGTCTAGAACCTCCGAGGTCATCTTTGGCCAGGGACCGTCGTCAAACGTCAGCGCAATTGGCTTTAATGGTGGATTTTGTGCGATAGGCTTGGCTACTGCACTAGGTACAATTGGCGTTAACAGTAAGTTTTGCGCGGATGGCTTAGTTCCTGTACTTTTGGCCACGACTGTGGGTTGAGCCTCAATCTTGACAGCGCGAATCGTTTTTCCCTGAAACTCAGCAGGTATAGGGAAGTTGAGCAGTTTCACTCTTTCTCGCTGCACCAATCGAGTCATAACCTGTCGATAGCCTGGAGTTGGCTTAGCCACTAAAACTTCACCCCCAGAGGTGTCTGAACTAGAGTGCGGCTGCTGCACTGGCGCAGTTTTCGATTTAGCCATGCTCATAAACGAGCGAGCTACTGGTAAGCCCAAGCCACCTACAACACCTGCGGCGGCGACAACAACCCCAATTGCTATGCCTCGCCGCCAAATCATTAAATGATGGTCTGCCACGTTCTGTCTCCTTCACTCCTTACACAAAGGCGGCAAGCCTGGTTGTTTTATCCCTTAGCTTTTCAATTGGCAGTGATTAGGGACTATCTAAGTTGGTAAGAGCACCGAACACCTAGAAAACTTAATTGCGATCGCTACTTCTGGCAAACCAAAGGTAGACAATCTTTGAGATAGTGGCACTCTGGCAAGTTCTTACTAATTATGCAAGTAACGTGCATTGTTCAGTTAACCTCATCACCTAGCAGCCCCGATCGCTACGCAGAGATTGCAGCTAAGCATTGAGTCCCACGATTCCTCTAAAGTTGAGTTGATGACCCTGTAAGCAAGTTACTGCCAAAATAGCAGCGTATCCGGGATAAATAATCACTTTTTCAACTAACCTAAGAGGGATGAAAAAGAAGCAACTTTAACATCCCAATTTTTCAAGACCATAAGGTTACACAAGCGTCTTCTAATATTTTCAACTAGTTTTACATACAACTATCATGCGTATAAAATTTTTGACGAGTGATGAGGAATAACGAGTCTCCTAATCTATCTCAAATTTCAGCAAAAACAAATGATGCTGTACGAGTTAGAGCGAACTGAACTCGCTATTTTATAAACTTCCAATAGATGATTGTTGAGCAGGCTCCATATCAAGGCTATTGTAGTTCGCATTACCATAAATTATTGTCTATGAATGAATTTCATAAGCTCTCTTCTATAAATCAAGGGATTCCTCCTTTATCATCTTGCTTTTTCTAGGAAAATGAACAAGCAAAACAGGACGCTAAACTTTTCCTTCGCCTACAAGGGAGGTTGAAGCTTTAGACAAGAATTAAGCAATTAGCTTTGCTCTATTGAGTAGGGTTAGGCTCGGTGATTAAAGGTTACTTTATCCTTTACTGATTTAGCTGGTACTGTCGCACCTGTTGCAGTTTAGTAAAAGAGAGGTGAAGATTTACTCCTGCATTTGCTGGACAGATACTACCTCCTAGCATGGCTGTCTAGCATTTGGTTGGCGATCCCGAAGTATGAGTGAGAATCTCATCTAGGTTATCGCCTAACCGTCACAAGTATTAGACTTCCGCAGTTAGTTTATCTCACCACCACCCTTGCAAGATACAACCGATCTGTGTAAATTGTGTGAATTTCGTGTGTCAGTCGTCGAATTATACCAAGTTACATTTCCAAACGTAGCCTGTAGTGCTTAGCGAAACTGAACGAACTGTTTTTGGCGTCGGTTACTGCTGAGGTGGAGAACGATTCGCTTTTCAATCATCGCTCTAGCCTCATTGGTGTTAGCTCGATTCAGAGAGTTCCCACTAGAACAGTACCCTATCTAGGCACTCTTTCGCTAGCTTAGAAGTAGATAGGATAACCGATCCCCTATTTTGGCTCACCCCGATCCGGAGCGTCGATCGTTGGCAATTCCTTGAGATAGACGTTGCTGGTAAAGACGAATAATTCGTTCGGTGACTTCAGCAATACTTAGATTGTCTGTTTGGATTTCAATGGCATCTGCCGCTTTACGTAGGGGAGCCAAGGCGCGAGTGCTGTCGAGGAAGTCCCGCTGTTGAATATCCTGTTCTAGCTGTTCTAAACTGACGCTTGGCAGTTCCTGGTTTTTGAGATCTTGTTGACGGCGGCGCGCTCGTTCTTGGACAGAAGCCGTTAAGAAGATTTTGAGTTCGGCATCTGGAAACACATAAGTCCCAATGTCACGACCTTCCGCTACAATGCCACCTTTACAGCCCCAACGTTGCTGTTGCTTGACTAATTCGCGACGAACGGCTGCTTGAGCAGCGATTGCCGATACATTGGCGGTGACATCAGAAGAACGAATGGCTTTGGTCACCTCTTCCCCATCAATCCAAACCCGAACCCCTGTTCCTCGCTGTTCGTCGGTTGCTAACGAAATTTGAGACTGGCTAACCAATTCCGCGATTGCGGGTTCATCCTGAATATCAGTTTTCGCTTTCAGAACTCGCCAAGTCACAGCTCGATACATCGCACCCGTATCTAGATGCATCAGTCCTAACGCTTGGGCTACTAAGCGAGTCACTGTCGATTTTCCCACACCGGCTGGACCATCAATCGCCACAATTGGTCGGCGATGCTGCAAAATGACATTGTCAATCAATCGCGTCGAACCCAACCGTGCCGCGATCGCTAATAATCCACTACAGTCAACTTGCTCTAGCGGTTGTAGCGTTGTAGGATCGACTAGATCGACGTACTCTACTTGGACATTGCTGGTCGAACTCAATTCTGACTTGACCGCTTCGAGCAGACTTTCGCGATCGCGAGTGCCACCATGAAAGACCGTTTGAGCTTGTTGTAGCGCTCTATAAAGTACCGGAGCATGGGCTTTTTGCTCTGGTGTCAAATACTGATTTCGAGAACTCATAGCGAGTCCCGACTCCTCCCGCACAATCGGGCAACCAACAATCGTTACTGGTAAATTTAAATCGGTCACCAGACGCCGGATAATGGCTAACTGCTGTGCATCTTTTTGACCAAAGTAAGCTCGTTGCGGTTCAACCAAGTTCAATAGCTTCGTTACCACTGTTGCCACACCTTGGAAGTGACCCTGGCGGGAGCGACCGCATAATACACCTGTCATGGTTGTCGGCGCAACGACTTGAGTTACATCAGCTTCCACGCTTGAGGTCGATAGATGATGTCCGTATAACTCAGCTGGCGTCGGGGCAAAAATGACATCCACTCCCTTTTGCTCGCACAGTTGCCGATCCTGTTCCAACTGACGTGGGTAGTGCTGAAAATCCTCCGTCGGTCCAAACTGTAGGGGATTTACAAAAATGCTGACAACGACAAGGTCGTTTTCTCGTCTTGCCCGATCGATTAAACTCAAGTGACCGTGGTGCAAAGCTCCCATCGTGGGGACAAGACCAACGTCCTTGCCGATACGTTGACGTTCTAAATAGCAGTGCAATCCCGCTATTGTCGTAAACAGGCGCATGAGACTTTTAAAGTTTGGATTCTAGATAGATGTTAGCAAGTCACTGTTTGAGGTGATTCGCTGTTGAGCGAATGAATCAATACAGTACCAGAGGAAAAAGGGATAACCCCTCGCTGAATACATCCGGAGGCAAAAGCAAGGATGTTCAACTTATCTTTTTTAACCTACTTACTTCCAAACTGGGGAATGAAACGTTTTGAAACAATTTCCCTTTTCCTCTGATGTTCTAGTGAGTCCAAAAATCACTATCTCACGCCAAATTTGGCGACTCGCTAATTGTCACTCACTACGGTTTGTGAATCATCTAAAACGTTGAGCTGTACGGGCGCAACGCCGCTTTGCATCACACCTAGCACTCTGGCAGCGGCGGCGGAAAGATCGATTACCCGACCCCGTACAAAAGGACCCCGGTCAGTAATTCGTACAATCACGGAGCGACCGTTATTCAGATTTGTCACTTGAACATTGGTGCCAAACGGTAGGCTACGGTGAGCGGCTGTCATGGAATTTTGGTTATAGACCTCGCCATTGGCGCTACGCCGACCGTGGAAACCTGGACCGTACCAAGACGCCACTCCTGTCATCTGAAGCCGAATCGGTCCAAGGGAAAGTTGGGCAATTTTACGCTCTTGTGGCTGACCTGCAACTTCTTTCAAAGGAGGCGCATTACCCATCAAGCGCCGGAGCCGATTGGTCGCTTGCAGGGCGTCTTCAGCCGGGTTTCGGGTTGTATCCGGAAGAATTGTGCGATCGTCAATTGGTACTAATTTCTCACCCTTGACTTCAATAGCGTAAACCTTTTCATCCGGATTCCAACGGACTGCGATCGCATTACCATTAACGTTATCCCGACTGAGCTGATTTAGTTTAGCGGCAACGGCTGTCGCCCGCCAAACCGGGTCATTCTCCGTTGCTGCCGCTTGAGAGCCTGCAATGGCTCGCCCCCCTTGAGGTGCGGCATTTAACTTGGAGCCAACATTCGCTGAATCAGAATGGTAAGAAGCTATTTTGTTGCGAGCCGGTGCTTCTCCAAGTTTTGTACCTTGGGTTGCGGAGGTACCCGAACCCAGGAATGTCAAGACAGGGATATTGCGGACATAGAGTGTCGCTGCTTGCTTCCCATCAACTTCATAGGCATGAATTTTCGCAACAACTTCTTCTTGGGCTGGTGTCTCTGCTTGAGACTTAAACTCTCCCACTTTAACGACTTCCATCGGCTGAGCTGATGGTTGAGGTGAAGCAGGAGCAATTGTCGCTGTAGCATTATCCACTTGAGCCACTGGATGGCTTACCTCTGGTCTTTGGTCAACTGCCTGAGCTTGTTGGATTTGAACGGATGTTACCGTACCGAGGGCAGTTGTCATGAGAGTAACGGTGAGGCCACTCCAAATTCGTTGAGTCATACGTCCGTTGTCAAAAGCTACTTGGAAGTCGAGGTTTAGTTTTGCTAGTCGGGCTACAAGAGTCCTGAGAGCGTGCTAGAACTCGTACTCGTTCCGTTTTTGCTCTATTTAATTGAACTGCAACAGACTATCATGAACTTTTTGGTTTGGGGATCAGTGATCGACGAAATTAAGCTATAATATTTTTTAATGATGACATGTAGCGACTAGCTAAAAAATACGCAACAACAAGCCTTTAAGCTTTTTCGCTCGTAAGAAAATTTTATAAAAAATTAACAAAACTTAATATAAATCGTCCTGTTTTTGCCAGTAACTATACCTAAATCTGTACCTTTTTCAGGAGAAAACTGCCGCAAGATGGCAATGTGCGATCGGGTTTTTTCCAACTTTTCTCAAATCGACTGCTTGTTTGGGAGAGGCAACCTGTACAATACTTCCTGCACTCCTAGCTCAAAACCCGTGTAGTTGTCTGATGGATTATCGAGAAGCTGGTGTCGATGTCGAAGCAGGTCGTGCTTTTGTGGAGCAAATCCGGAGTCTGGTTCAAAGCACGCATCGTCCTGAAGTCATCGGTGGACTAGGTGGATTTAGTGGTTGCTTTCAGCTGCCTGTGGGATATCGAGAACCCGTTTTGGTATCGGGTACTGACGGCGTAGGAACAAAGCTGAAACTAGCCCAAGACCTCAACTGCCATGACACGGTGGGGATTGACTTAGTCGCTATGTGCGTCAACGATGTTTTAACCTCTGGCGCTCAGCCGCTATTTTTTTTGGACTATTTGGCGACAGGCAAGCTAAATTCCGATCAACTCGCTCAAGTGGTTGCCGGGATTGCCCAGGGGTGCCGTGTGAGTGGGTGCGCTTTGTTAGGTGGGGAAACCGCAGAAATGCCGGGTTTCTATCAGCCCGGAGAGTATGACTTAGCTGGGTTTTGCGTGGGAATTGTCGAAAAAAGCAAGTTGCTTGACGGTTCTCAGGTGCGAGTGGGCGATGTTGCCATTGGTTTGGCGAGTCAGGGCGTCCATAGTAATGGGTTCAGTCTCGTGCGAAAAATCGTCTGCGAGTCTCTGGGAAAGACACAAGTCTCAGAAGGAATTGAGGTAGCACCGTTTACTGGAGCGCAAGCTGAATCAACTGTAGACGAGGAAACCCTAACCTGGGATACTCGCCCAGACGTGTTGATGGGTCGTAGCTTAGGTGAAGTCTTGTTGACCCCTACCCAGATTTACGTCAAACCCATTCTAGAAGCTCGTCGTGCGGGTATCGAGATGCATGGGATGGCACACATTACTGGAGGTGGCTTACCAGAAAATCTGCCTCGCTGCCTTGGTAATGCTCAATCTGTTCAGGTCGATCCGAAAAGCTGGGCAATTCCACCGATTTTTCAATGGTTAGCCCAAGCCGGTCAAGTCAGTATTGGCGAGATGTTTAATACCTTCAATATGGGTATTGGATTTGTGGTAATCGTGTCACCCGAGCAGGTAGAGCAAACTTTAAGCTGGTTCAAGTCACAGGATATTGCCGCCTATAAGATTGGTGAAGTGATTGACGGCGATGGTGGTGTTGTCGGTCTGCCTAAATAGGTGTTCAGTAGGGGATGTCCAAATACAAAACCATCCAACTACTTCTTGTAGGTTAGACCAGGCGTCCGCCCCTTCTGATCTAAACTCCAGTAGGGCCAACCACGTGTGGATTGCCCCTACGATTGATGAACCGACGCTCTAGTGCAAGAAGGCAGAAGGCAGGGGGCAGAAGGTCAAAACGCTTGTTTTTTACTTTTGGCTCTGTTTGTTAACTGGTCACTGATTTCCTCCATGCTGCACTAGCATCCCCCGCTCCACAAAATTGGGTAATTTAATTTTTGGGAAATCGCTAAAGGATTGAGGATTGATCAATCTCCAATTTGCTGCCTAGGGGTATGGCAATGTCATGCCCCTAGGCAGGTTATGTGTGCAAGTTATTTAATTAATCAACGTTGGAACGTTGATTAAATTTGTCTCTAAAAAGGCGGCACCCAGATTCGAACTGGGGGTAAAGGCTTTGCAGGCCCCTGCCTTACCACTTGGCTATGCCGCCGCAAGTTCGATTTATTATTATAGCAAAGTTGGCAGATTGTGTTGTCCTTGGTTGGGAATTGATGGTAAGTTTTATGCGATCGCGACCGTATGTAGATCGGCGAACCAGCACCTTAAGCCTTCACCTCTGACACAAATTGGGTAGCGAATTGGATTTTTGTCGCCTAATGCCTTTATGAGCCAAGCCCAAGCATCTTCTCTTTTGATCGCCCAAGTTACAGATACTCACCTGTTTGCAGACCCCGATAACGAGCTGTTAGGATTGCCCACCGCACAGTCTTTCCAAGCCGTTTTAGACCGATTGCAAAAATTATTGCCTCAACTCGATATACTACTGCTGACGGGAGACTTGTCCCAAGATGGGACACCGGAAGCTTACGAGTACTTGCAAGACAGGCTAAAACCTTGGGGAATTCCAAGCTACTGGGTACCCGGTAACCACGATCGCCCTTTGGTGATGGAGGAGGTATTACATCGAACTCCGTTTTCGTCCCAAAAGTCGTTTCAGGCTGGAGGCTGGCACTTTTTACTACTCAACAGTGGTGTTTCTGGACAGGTGCATGGTTACCTCTCTCCAGAGAGTTTGGAGTGGCTAGAGCATCAGTTACAGCTCACTCAACAGCAGCCAACTTTAATTGGGTTACACCATCCTCCTCTTTTAGTAAATTCACAATGGCTCGATCGCTTTTCGCTCCACAATGCTGAGGAACTGTTTGCCGTAATTGACCGGTATCCCCAAGTCCGTTTAGTTGTTTTTGGTCATATCCATCAGGAATTTGAGCGATCGCGTCAAGGTGTTCGTTACGTAGGTTGTCCCTCTACTTGCTTTCAGTTTCTACCAGAAAGCGAAAACTTTGCCTTGGATGACAGAAAACCAGGATTTCGGTTAATCAGGCTCTACCCTGATGGCACCTTTGAGACTAAGGTGGAGCGAGTGACGTTCGCTCATCAACTCGATACAGCCGCATTAGGCTATTGATCGCGAATTAGTTAGCCCCCTTCAGGTTAATACCATTTACCTTCGCTCCCGCCAAATCTGTGCGATCTATTTTCGCATTCTTGAGATTGGCACCCCTTAAATCGGTGTTGCTCAGGTTGGCACCTTCTAAGTTCGCATTACTCAAATCTGCACCAGCCAAGTTAGCTTCTGCTAAATCGGCGTTTTTAAGATTTGCTCCATTAAGATTGGCGTCATTTAACTCAGCGTGACTAAAGTTAGCACTTTCCATATTGGCTCCGCTCAAATCGGCACCTGCCAATTTTGCATTCGTACAATCTGCATTCTTGAAATTCCTCGTAGGCAAGTCTTTTTGCCCCCTCAAGTCTAGACCTGCACACTTGAAATTGCTGGGTGCTGAGTTAGTGTCACTCAGCGGCGGCTGATTTGAAATCGGCTGTACATTTTGTGTAGGGGTTTCTACCTGTGCGCTTGTTGCTGCGTTTCTGGCAACGAGCCACCATGCTGCCGCAATTGCTGCAAGAAGAGGCAACCCGATCGCTAAAGCAGCTAAATAGCCCTTAGACCGTTTAGTCCGATCGGTTAGCGCAGATTTTTGAACTGGCGTTATCTGAAGCTGGTCAATCGCCTGTTGAACGAATTCGGGTGGAATTTTGGCCTCTGCACCAGCTTCCATCAACTCTTGTACGGAATAGCTCTGGTTGTGCTGAGCATACAACTGAGCGGCAAGAGTGAAAACTTCCTGGGCTTTATCTTCAGGAATGCGATCGTGTAGACGGCTCATGGTCTTAAAGGTGAAGGAACAAACTAAAGGTTGTTGTCGCGATCCTAGTCCCTCTTTTCAGCCAATGTCAGCTGTCAACAGGGATGTCCTTCCTCAACTCAAACCTTTTTACTAAACATTGGTTATCTAAGGAGGGCAAAGGGTATGGAGCAATGCGATCGCATTCTCTGGCTACCCACCGAGCGGCATGCTTAAACTCAAAATTTTTTACAATATGTTGAAAAAAGTTTTGATTCCTTGAAGACTTGATGAAGCTCATGCTGCCTTGGCTGACAAGCTATATTGCTCTGCCTTCAACTCTAGCGAGACAGCAAAGCTTTAAGGGTCAACGCTTTACTGTTGAGGTAAATATCCCAAACAACCAACTACTCGCTTATAGATATTCCAAAAGATAGATTTGTGAATTTCAGATCATTTCTAGTAACAACCATTACAAAACTAACAGTTAAACCTGATTAGTTTGACAGGAAAGCCTTTTTAAAAAGCATTTTCTGTGCTGGAACACAACTGTTCAAGTACAATTTTGCAACGGCTTCAGTCACAGCGAATACAAAGGGAAAAATTATGGTAAATGCAACCAAGCCTTTAGAAGAAAATCTTAAAATTAAGACAACAGAAAAACTGAACAAGATCGAGCAATCAAAATCAAAAAAACATCCCATCCTTCTTAAGCAAGAACTAGAACACTTTGCCCAGATTGGTTGGGAGGCGATGGATGAATTTGAGCGCGATTACGGGCTTAAATGGCTGGGTTTTTTCCATCGCACAATCACTCCCGGTAAGTTTATGCTGAGGATGCGGATACCTAATGGCATCTTGACTAGCTTTCAAATGCGCGTACTGGCTGATATCGTGCAGCGCTGCGGACAAGCTTCGGGATTTCAGAGCCAAGGTAACGCTGATATTACCACTCGACAAAACCTCCAACTACGGGGTATCCGTATTCAGGATATACCTTACATTTTCGACCAGTTGCTTAAAGCTGGATTGACAAGCGTTCAGTCGGGAATGGACAATGTCCGGAACATCACGGGAGCGCCCGTTGCTGGCATTGATGCGGATGAATTGATTGACACGCGGGGTCTAGTCCGTAATCTCCAGGACGCAATTACTAATAATGGCGAAGGCGATCCGAACTTGAGCAGCCTCCCCCGAAAGTTCAACATAGCTGTCGCTGGGGGGCGCGACAACTCCGTCCATGCCGAAATCAACGATCTGGGCTATTTACCGGCTTACAAGAACGGAAAACTAGGATTTAACATCATCGTTGGCGGATACTTTGCCCCTAACCAATATGTAACAGCAATTCCGCTCAATGCTTGGATTCCTCCTGAAGACGTTGTGCCTCTGGCATTAGCAATGTTAATTGTCTATCGCGATAACGGTTCCCGTGCTAATCGGCAAAAGTGCCGACTAATGCATCTGATTAATCAATGGGGACTTGAAACGTTTCGATCAGAAGTTGAGAAACAATTGGGGCATTCTTTAGAACCAGCCGCAGAAAAAGATGAAATCGATTGGGAAAAGCGCGATCATATTGGTATTTACCGCCAAAAGCAACATGGACTAAATTACGCCGGTTTGCACGTTCCTGTTGGTCGCATCTATGCTTCGGAAATGTTTGAATTGGCTCGAATGGCGGAAGTTTATGGAAGTGGTGAAATCCGCCTGACTGTTGAGCAAAATCTGATTATTCCGAATATTCCTGATTCACGGCTAGAGCATTTCTTGAACGAGCCACTCGTTCAAAAACGTTTTACGATTAATCCTGAAAAACTGAATCGGGCGCTCGTTTCTTGTACGGGCAATGAATTCTGCGGTTACGCCATTATTGAAACTAAAAACCGTGCCTTAGAGATCGCAAAGGAACTGGACGAAGAACTGGATATGCCTAAACCCGTGCGGATTCACTGGACTGGCTGTCCCAACTCCTGCGGTCAACCACAAGTGGCGGATATTGGTTTGATTGGCACCAAGACTCGCAAAGATGGCAAAACCGTAGAAGCGGTGGATATCTGGATAGGCGGCAAGGTTGGGAAAGATGCTTGTTTGGGTGAAGAATTTATGAAAAAGGTACCCTGCGATGAACTCAAAGAGGTAATGCGATCGCTATTAATCGAGCGCTTCGGGGCGAAACACAAACACAAAGAAGGGGTTACCGTCTAACAGAAAATGGGGAGGAAAGAAGAGTACCCAATAAGGGTACTGCCAAGCAAGGAGACCGATTGCCATGATACAGACATGACAAGCCAAGGACGGTTGCACTCAAATCCAACAAATAGCCAACCCTACCCAAGCTTGTTTACTAGTCCAAACCCCTTGAAAAAATAAAGGATATTTCTCATG
>DATNPT010000010.1:0-16074 GCA_036703075.1 Chroococcales cyanobacterium | reverse complement strand
TCGCCAATCTTGCCAGAAGCACTCTCAGCCGCTTTCTGACCCAGTTTCATCAAGAAAGGTAAACAAGGACTGAGAAGAGCCATTAGCGTGGTGATATCCATGTCCTTTTCCTTAAATTTCAAACGAAGGTATTTCTAGCTTGTGATACAACTACCTTCGATCGTATTCCTGAATATCATGCGAGCGCAGAATTCTAGGGTATCTCCAGATGGTGATAGAGCTGCGGATTTGCTATCTTGGCATTGTTTAGCAGAGTGCATCTGGTGAATTCCTAGCTCTGATGATGCAGTAATGTGTGTCGGACTTGCATCTGTCGCTTCAGAGTATTTAGAAATTAACCTTCGTCAACCTAAGGAACCTCCAGAAATTAACTCATGCCTGAAGAACTCCCACCCCAGCCCCAGCCCCAACCTCAGCCCCAAAACCAACCCTGGTGGCATACAGCTCCGGGTATATTAACCGCGATCGCAGGTACAATCACGGCTGTAAGTGGTTTAGTCGTAGCTTTAAATCAGGCTGGAGTATTGAAACCCTCAACACCAACACCAAGCTCTCCAGCACCTCAAGCCTCTAGCTCGCCGTCACCCCAAGCCTCCAGTTCTCCATTAACAGCTTCACCCAGCGAAGCTATAGCCACACCATCAAGCTATCCAGCACCCCCGTCATCCAGTGCAGCATCGGTAACACAGCCAAATTCTGTATCCTATCCCGTGCAACAATCGATTGAGGAACAACCCCACGGCAAACCAAAGAAGGGAAAGAAGTCAAAAGATTAGAGCCGAGACTTTAAAACCGTGTTTCATACTCGACAATTGCTCCAGCATCACCCGATAAATCGGTAAAACCGCGAAGGAGAGTTTTGTCATTCAACCTGTAGCGTAAGCTGTATTGGAACGGCTGATCGGTAGTCAATTCCTTCAGCAGAGAAACTGATAACTTGCGACTGATATCAACCCCAGCCTCAGCCGTCAGCCCCAGTGAGGACGTGCGCCTGTTGTCATCTCTAATAATCGTGGGGGAGAGGCGAAACTCGCTTAATCCTAAAGCATCGCCGATCGCATTTTGCACGTTTGAGAGCAAAGCAGACCCAGCGAGGTTAGCCAAACCCAGTGTCGTATCTCCCCGACCCAGAGTATCGATAAACCCACCCCCGATGAGGGCGACAATCTCCGCTTCACTACGAGGTGGATTGCTAGTGAGTTCCAGGCTTCCCGGATCGAGCAGTCGGCTGGCTGGGCCTTGTACCCTTGCCTGAACGCGAACGGTTTGTACGCTGCCCAAACCAAAGGTGCCGAATGTTGGAGCATCGCTAATCTCAGCGGATAGGGGGTCTGTCGGCAGTCGTCGTTGTGTGGCTTCTGCGACGGATGCGGTCAGCCGTACATCTAAAACTGGGTCGAGTCCTCGCTCGCGCACAAATTGAGCTGTATTGTCGTAGTCTCTCGCTAACCGAAACTGAGTCGTAAACAGATTGACCTGACCGCGTTTGAGTTGAATGGTTCCTTCCGGTCTAGGTTGAGCCAACGAGCCATTCACAATCAACGTCCCATCGGCGGCAAAACTCAAAATAGGAGCCTGCGTGATGCGGATGTCTTGACCCAGAGTCAGCTTGAGTCCCTCGAACTCAACAGGAATTGCTGCACCCGATTCACGTTCGCCACCCGTACTCTCACCACTACCTGTACTCGTACTCCCCCCTGTTGTCGCACCTGCCCCTGCCAGTTGGATTTCACCATTAAACAGGTTGAGTTGACCGCTTAATTTAGGATTTAGGGCAGTACCAGCAATCTGAACGCCACCTTGAACGCGACCTCTGTAAAGACCTTTAATATTGAATGCCAAATCCCCTATGTTGACCGTTAAAGGATTCTCCTGAGAGATGGGCCCAGACAGGGGAATCGTTCCTGCTGCGGTCACAATACCGTCACTGAACTGAGCCTGAACGCCCTCAACCTGAATGCGGTCAAAGTCGAACAGAACCCTACCATTGACATTGGTCAGAGGTTCAGGAAGCGCACTGGCTCGTATGGTCGCGTCCCCTACAGTCGCAACTCCATCAGCCGTAAGTTGGGAAGGTCGGTTGGTCTTTGGGTCAATCGTTCCGGACACTTTTAGCTGCACGTCACCAGTGCCATTGACCCAACTCACCTGTCCTCCACTGAGAAGATTCAAGAAGGCTAATCCTTCATTGTGGACATCAATATTGAGGGCGAGTTGATTATCGGTAGGTGCGACCGAGGCAAATGGCAACTTATAAGGGACACTACCGTTGATATTCAGCGGTTGGGCTTCTGCCTGGGCAATGACGACAGTGCTGCCAAAGTTGAGGCGAGCATTGCCATAGCTGAAGCTGCCTTGGGCGGACTCAACTGGCGTGTTGTTAAGCGTCGCATCAGTTAACGTGACGACACCTCTGGCTTGGGGATTGTTCATACTACCGGCAAGGGTTGCCGTTGCGTTCAATTCTCCCGTAAAGCCGATAGCGGGTGGCAGGTTGAGCGATTCTTGTAACTGAGCGATGGGGATGTTACGTACCCGTAGCTGACCCGATTGGGCGTCGCCACCAATCGTACCGGAGAAGGTGATGGAACGATACCGTTCTTCGGGGTCTTGAGCATTTTGAGGCGCATCCGGATTGGGAGATTGGAAGCGCAAGGGTAGGAGAGTCAGGACGCCGTTCTGAAAGCCGCCTTGGGCAATTACTTCCTGGGCGCTGTAAGAACCCCACTTCCAGTCTTGACCTTGAATATCAAATTGAGCCGCGATCCCAGACGCTAAGGAACCCGCAACTGTGACAGTACCTGTGAAGGTTCCTGTCGCGTCAGCTAGGGGGGGTAAGGGCGACGCCTCTGCCTGTTGCTGGCGCTGGGCTAAGAGGGCTTGGATTTCAGACAGGCGTCGCAACTGGTCTTGGAGAGGAGATTGGGGCAATCCCGCTTGAGATACCGTGACGTTATCCGCTCTGCCATAGACAGGTGCATTCAGGCCACGCGTCAGGTCAGTAATGTCAAACACCTGCAACGCTGTCAGAACGTTTTGCAGTTTTCCTTGCTCGACCTGGAGTTGAGCTTGGAATTGAGGACCATTAGCGGTTGGAATCAGGCGTCCGGAGAGGAGGTACTGGCCGTCGCCTTGTTTAAACACTCCATTATTGAAAACGATCGCGCCATTTTCATACTGGAAACTACTACTCAACGAATCGCCTCTCAGGGTGCCGATGATCGGATTGGCAATCGCAACGTTTCCAGAAATGCCATAGGTGTTAACATTAACGCTGAGGTCGCCCGATAGCTGTCCGTCCAGAGGTTGAGATGCGATCGCCGTGGGCAGAGGAGCGATATTTTTGAGCAGTGCGATCGGGAAATTCTGGGCGTTGACGAGCAGTAAATCCCCTTGGCGAGTTCCCCGCGCGATCGCATCACCTCGTTGAATCGAAAAAGATACGGGTTTGTAATCCGCACCCAGTGCCACCTGAATCTGGTCTTTATTCCCCGCTAGCTGCAAGTTCACGCCCTGTCCACCTACAGCACTGACTTGACCAGCTAGTAGGGGTTCAAACTGCAAACCTCCCGCCACAAAGTTCCGTAACTGCAAGTTACCGCTGGCATTAGGAGCCGTTGGCGTCCCAGAAATGCGACCGTCAAAATCCGCTCGTCCGGCTACCGTTACCGCATTTGGGAGCTTAATGGGGAGCTGTTGGAGATTAAGGTCATTGGCTTGAACGTTAAGATCTAAGCTCTGAACCGCTTGCAAGCCTTGATTTGCCAAGTTAACATTGACCACACCACTTGCCTGGAAACCAGTTGCCGTTGCACGGGCAATCTGCAACTGTTGACCGTTCCAGTTAATCGAGGCCGTCAAAGGGCGATCGATCAGTGAAAGACCTTCGCTAAAATTCACCTGACCGTTAGCCCGAATGGCAGCGGGATTGAGTGCGTTCAGCGCACCAGAGACATTGAGCCGACCCGTCAAACGTCCCTGTAAATTCTCGGAAAAACTAGCCAACCGGACACCCGTCGGTTCGACAACAGCTTGAAATTGACCGTTGGCTAGCTGTATATTCGTTGCCGTCACAGTTCCGCCAGCAATAGTTAAGCGTCCAGAACCGCTGCCTTGAACGGTTGAAGGACTCAGGTTCGCCAACGCCCCGGAAAGGGTCAAGTTGCCGGAAATTGGCCCTTGGAACTGTGGCGGTACCTGTGCCAGACGACTCGCCTGTATTCCTCGCGCTTGGACTTGAGTAGTAAAGCGACCATTGGCGAGTTGTATATTGCTTGCCGTAACCGTGCCGCCAGCGACTTGCAAGCTGCCAGAACCGCGGCCTTGAACGGTGGAAGGACTCAGGTTCGCCAAAGCACCCGAAAGAGTCAAGTTCCCTGAAATCGGGCCTTGGAACTGTGGCGGTACCTGTGCCAAACGCCCCGACTGCAAGCCTCGTGCTTGGACTTGAGTGGTAAAGCGGCCATTGGCGAGTTGTATATTGCTTGCCGTAACCGTGCCGCCAGCGACTTGCAAGCTGCCAGAACCATTACCTCGAACGGTTGAAGGACTGAGATTAGCCAGTGCCCCGGAAAGAGTTAAGTTAGCAGAAATCGGGCCTTGGAACTGTGGCGGCACCTGTGCCAAACGTCCCGACTGCAAACCTCGCGCTTGAACCTGAGTGGTAAAGCGACCATTAGCGAGTTGTAGGTTGGTTGCTCTCACCGTACCGCCAGCAACCTGCAAGCTGCCAGAACCACTGCCTCGAACATCTGTAAGGCTTAAATTCGCAATCGGACCGGAAAGGGTGAGATTGGCAGAGAGAGGGCCTCGAAACTGCGGGGGTACCTTAGCCAGACGCTCTACCCGTAAGCCCGATGCCTGAACTTGTGAGGTGAAGCGTTGTACTCCTACTGCTTGGATGTTACTCGCGGTGATGGTTCCTCCTGCCACATTGACCGTTGCAGCACCTGTCGTGCGAATGGTCTGCGGATTATTGAGAGAACCAACAATCTGCGTTTGTCCGGAAACCGAACCCAGGGGAACAGGCAGCTTAAGATTGTAAATCTTGGCGAGTGCTTGTCCGGATAGATCGGTAGTTTGGAAGTTGAAGTTCACATCCTTCTGAGCCAGTTGTGCCTTACCCTGCCCTGTCACCAAGCCGCCAAAGGTTGGCGTTGCTCGGATATTACTCACCGTCAGGACGGAACTGACCAAACCAAAGTCAGCCGTAATCGAGCGAAATTTCACTCGATCGATCTGAGCGGGCTGGGTGGTTCTAAAACTACCATCTACAACGGGTTTAGCGAGCGGTCCCGTGACCCGCAGATTCGCTAACACTTGTGCCGATGCGGCTATCGGCAACTTCTCAATCTTGAACGTCTGTAAAACCTGTTTGAGTGCTACAGGTTGAGTTTGTGCTGATAGATCGAAGTTTGACTGCGTATCCAACTGCCCATTGGCAACGGCAGGAATCTGACCGAAAAGTGCCTTAACGTTTTCTAACCGAATGGTTGTTCCCTTAAAGCGCAGCAGTCCGTTGGAGTTGGCAAAGGGTTGTGGCAGTGCAGCGACTCTCGCCGTGACATTTTGAATCATCGCAGTTCCTAAAAGCTGCACTGGCTTTTTCGGCTGTAGTTTCACTTCCAAGTTGCTTTGGATCAACCCAGCTTGTAATGTTAGCGGGATCTGAATCAGCCGACCCACTTCCGGTGCATTTAAGTCATTGCCGATCACTGCCACATTGATCTGACCAGTTGGGGGAAGACCTTCTCCTTGAACCTGAAACTTACCCCCAGCTACCAACTGACCGTCTAAGTCGAATTGAATTAATCGGTTGTTATTGAGAAAACGAGCTTTGGCCTCTGGCACTTGCGTCGGTACAGGTTTTTGCAGCTTGCCTGCCTGCGATCTGGGTACCAATACCACATCCGCATCCCGAAGCCGCAGCACCTTTAAGTTGATCTCGATTGGACCTTGCTTGCGACGCTGAATGTTGAGGTCAACCCATCTACGATCTTCATCCTGCTCGATGTATACATCCGGCTTAACTAGGGTAATGTCCAAATTCAGGGTGCGGTTCAATAAGAGCTGCACTGGGTTGTACGATACCTCTACGGCTTTGACATCAGCGCGATCGCTATCTGTTCGGGTTGCGGGCAGCTCTGAGGGACCAAATCGCAGACCCGTCAGGGAAAAACTCTCTACTTCACCCAAATTCACGGGTCGATTGAGCAGCCCCGCAACATTTTGCTCGACCATGGGTGCGAGCTGTCGCTGGATAAAAAACCAAACCCAGGTTGCACCTCCGCCCAGGCCTGCTAGCAACACGAGACCCAAGATTATCCATAAACGGCGCTGCTGTCGGCTTTGCGACCTTCTACTCGTTGCTGGTTGTGATTCATTGCCTAAGTTGGGTTCCGGCTCATTGCCTGGATTGGGGGAGTTAGTCATCTTCTCCTCTCATTGCACCACACACTACAGATGGCATCGCTACTTCTCAAAGCTGTCCCACTTAGGAGCTGTTCTAAAGACAACTCGATTCTCCGTCTCGACGACTGGTACAGTTATCCGTGACGATGGTTAGGACGCGAAGTGTTCCCTGCCCAATGCTATGTCAGATTGCCCTAACAGATTGAACGTATGGCTATCCACTTCAGCCGGGACAGGGTATTGATGCGATCGCCTGTTATCAACACTTTCCCCCAATTACCCATTACTGATTCCCTATTACCCCATGCGTTTCTGCAACAGCTTTTTAGCTTTCTCCACTTCTGACTCAGGCACGTAGTACTGTTGGTGATAATAGTAGGAACTTGTAGTGTAACGCTTAACCCCGTTCGCCACTGTACCCAAAACAGTCGCGTTAGAAATTTTCATCCCATCTAAGACTTGTGCAAGAGCGGAGCGATCGGTTCTACCCAAACCCACAATCAGGACGACGCCATCTGTCAGCGCTGACAGCAGCCGCCCGTCAGCGAGTTCTAGCGCGGGTGGAGTGTCATAAATCACTAGGTCAAACACAGCGTGAAACTGCTCCATCAAATATTGCATTTTTTTGGAGCAGAGCAGACGGGTGGGGTCGGGGGGTTGTTGTCCGGCTGTCAACACATAAAGGTGGTCCCACATCGGCAATCGCTGAATTGCCTGTTTAGCAGGAAGCCCAGTCGCAATCACATTACTCAGACCATACTGATTCTCTAGATCCAAAAGAGTATGCACTCGGGGTCGTCGTAGGTCAGCATCAACCAGTAATACTCGCTGACCCATAGCAGCAGCGGCTTGAGCCAGGTGAACGGCAACAGTAGATTTACCATCCCCCGGTGTTGCCGAGCTAATCACGAGCGAGTGGATGGGTGTATCGCTGCCGAGAAAGCGAATATTCGTGTGCAGAGAGCGAAACGCTTCGATAAAAGGAGACGCTTTGAACCAGTAGGGCTTGCGGCGATCTTGCTGAGTCGCTGTCAACTCTTGGTCAGACGGCAACTCGTCGGCTGGGTTTTCCTTTGGCATCAACGTTTTGATGCGCTTGTAGTAAGGGATAACGCCCAACAGCGGCAGTTTAGTACGGTCTTTGAGTTCATTGGGGGAGTGGAACACATTATCCAATCGTTCCACCAGTAAAGCGACTCCCAGACCCAATAATAAACCTGCGATCGCACCCAGAACGATGTTTCGCTCAGTATTGGGCGAAACGGGAAATTCAGGCACTTTGGGTTTTAAAATAATCTGCCAGGGAAGCGATTTTTGCGCCACTTCAATTTCTAGACCTTCCTGCACGGCGAGGAAGCGGTTTAAGCTTTCCGTCGCGACATTGAGTTCTCGCTGTAAATCGGTGTACTGGCGAGCAATCACGGGCATCTGTTTCACTTCTGTATTGATGCTGCTAGCGGCCTGAGCGATGGAATTTTGTCGCACTTGCAACACTTGGATTTGGTTAGCGGCATCAACCAGTTGCTGAGACAGTTCCAAGCGGAGGGAACTCGGTGAATCATTTTTCACGCCAGCCTGCTGGAGATTTTGCCCCAGCACTTTTTGAGATTCTTGTTGCAGGAGGGGTAATAAACTGCGTTGTTGTTCGCGTAGTGCCTGAATGGTTGGACTATCCTCGGTAAATCGCGTTGACTCCTTAGCCAATTTGGTTTCAATATCTTGCAGTTGGTTGAGTAACTGCTGGTAGCGTGGCGCTTCTGAGAGCGATGCTGTAGCGATCGCTTGATTAGGGGATAACTCCAACTGCGATGAGAGCGTGGCGTAGAGAGACTGAGCTTCTCTGAGCTTAACTTGAGTCTCCAATTGCTCTTGCTCGATCGCGCTCACGCGATTGGACAACTGTTGGGATTGACTTTCTGGATCGAGGAGGTTGTTTTGCTGGCGAAACGCTTGCAACTGCCCCTGGAGTTTGTCTACGCGGGAGCGCAATCCCGGCAACTGATTGTTTACAAACTGGATTCCCTGCTTCAGGTTTGTTTGGCGTTCTTGCAGCGAGTACCGCAAATAACCCCTAGCCACTTGGTGCAGGACACAGCGAACCCTTTGCGGGTCAGTATCGCGGTAGCGGACTTCTAAAATTTTGGTTTCTTGCAGTCGATTAATAATCAGCTCGCCGCCATTAATCAGAGAATCGTAGGTAATATCTTTACTGTCTTTACAGCTCTTTTCGATTTCCTTGATAATGGGAGCCATTAAATTCGGACTCCGTAACACCTCAATCTGAGTGTCGTAATCCAGAGCACCCGGAGACTCACTGATACCGGGAACTTGCGTCAGTTTGTCTAAATTCCCTTCGTCTGTCACTGGCTCCACGAGGAGCTGAAACCGGCTTTCGTATTTGGGCGTCTGACTGACTGTCCAGAATCCAATTGCTGATGTTGTTGCGATCGCTATACCAGCAATGACTAAAGCACGACGCCGTACTATGCTCAACAGTTGCCGGAGATTGAGTTCATCAGGAGTCGGATCGGGAAGCGGATTCGGGGTTCGGAGCGGCTGGGACGGCAAACGCTTACCATTCCCGTTATTCGGTAACGTTCCATTGAAATTGCCTATCTCCATCTTGCCCCCCAGACCGGTGTATTCATTGAGAGCTATAGTAAAAAACTGCTTGTTTTATTCTGTAGCAAGTATGTTCAGGATAGTACACATAAAATTGGTCAGTTGGAAAGTCTTCTCCTGTCGCTCAATCGATAAATCTTTATTGCCCTGTGTTACGAAGCTTTTGGAATCATTTCTTCTAGCTGACGTCAAGCCTTGCCACACAACCTAAGCTAAGGTGAAAAACCTAGCTCCTGTTCGACGCGAACCAACGAGTTTGAAGAAATTCGGATGCGATCGCGAAAGCCAGCCTCCTGACCAAAAATTCTCTCGCTAAAGTTAAACAAAAGAGTCAATCAGCAACTTGTCGCGTATGGCAACGGTTACTCTTTTGAACTCAAAAGAGTAACCAATCACCCTCCAAGCCATTACTGGAAGATATTCAATAAGTTGAAGATCGAGAAGAAGTTGGTCACAGGACCCAATACTGTGTCTAGCGTATCTCCAACGGTAGCAAGGGTAGAGCGCTTGACGATAACTACATCGTTGTTGCGGAGAATCGGGTTGCTTGCTGAATTGATTTCATTAGCAAAATCCACATTAATTTTCCGTTTTTCGACGGTGCCATTGGGGTTAAGACGAACTAGTTCCACTGAAGTCTTACGGGCGCGCTTGTTGTCAAATCCACCCGCAGCCAGTATGGCTTGATTCAGAGGAGTGTTGGGGGGTATGGGGATAGCACCGGGTTTTGTGACTTCTCCAACCACATTCACGACAATCGTATTCGGCGCAAAGCTAGCGCTACCCAGTTCTTCCGCCTCGGCTGGGTCGAGGGCAGTCGCAGTGGGAATGGTAATCACGTCTCCTTCCTGTAGGAGGATATCTTCGGTTAGGGTACCCGATCGCAATAAATCCCATAAGTTGATATTAATCGTGCGAGCTTCACCCAAACGAGAGCTACGACGTAGGGTGATCGAGCGAATGTCCGCCAGGGAGGTAATACCCCCAGCGATCTGAATCGCTTTAGTGATAGTCGGTGGCCCCCCTTCTCCACCTCCAGCAGTTGCGCCCGTCGTACCGCCTGTGATGGCGCCCGTCGCCCCTCCGGTTCCAGCTCCACCTCCGGTTACCGCATAAGTGCCAGGACGATTGACTTCTCCAACTACAGCCACGTTAACCGGCTTAATCTCTCGTGAGGCGAAGCTAGCATCCGCGAGTAGGCGAGTGCCAACAGGATCGACCGTCGCTGACGTGGGGATTAAAATCGAGTCCCCATCTCTCAAAATAACGTCTTGGGAGAGATTACCTCCCCTGAGTAAAGCTGAAAGATCGGCCGTGTAGGTTTGCTCGGTTGAAGGTCCGGTGCGACGCCGAATTTGCACCTCTCCAATGGCCGCCGATAGAGTAATGCCACCAGCTTGAGTCATGGCTTGCGTCAAGGTAGGAAATTGACCGGCTGCAACACCTGGACCGACAGCGCCTCCTGGGTTGAAGGTGTAGGTACCGGGACGATTGACTTCACCAGCTAGTGCAACATTCACCGGGCGGGGTGCCACGAGACTCAGGGTGACAATGGGTCGTCTCACATAGCGAGCATATCGCGATGAAATCAAATCAGTCGCTTGTTGGATGGTCAATCCCCGAACCGGGATGTTGCCTATCACTGGCAAGTTCAGCGTACCATCCACCAAAATCACATACTCGCCACTGTATTCTTGGACATCAAACACATCCATTTTGACGCGATCGCTTGCTCCGAGCAGGTAGGGGGTTTCCGGTGGCAAGCGATTAAACTGAGCTGCCCCACTTGGCGAAGGAGAACCCGGAGAAAACGTAGGAACTTGCGCGAGGGCAGGACCAGCAATAGCAACAGTCAGACAGGCTAACAGGGTCAACCCCGTAGCCGATTGAGTTAGGGGGCTTCTTGTATCACGACCCCTCATACTAATTTGATTAAAAGTCTCAAGACGTCTCTTTGCGATCACGTTAACCAGTATCCGTTACAGAAATATTGACTCTCTTTACTACAAAGTCATCCGAATTTTAGAGAAAGTTCCGGCAAGCGCCAGGATCATATAAAATTCCCAAAACTCGTGTAACTTTGATCTATTAACTCATCTTCGGGAGAGTAGGAAAGGTGATGAGGAAAGCCAGATGCACGGGTTGTTTCTATCAATTCAGCAAAAATTTACGCTGCTGGAAGTACATCTTAGTCGGCTCTATCCTAAGCAGTACTATGCTATCCGCTGCTGTAGGTGTTGCCAATACTGGGGCAGCAAAACCAGCGAACACTTCAACAAATGGGAATCATAGCAGTTCCTTAGGTGCATCTCTCCTGAATAATTTGTTGGGAGCTGATGCCTTGCGCCCCCAAACGACAACAGGGCGCTCACCCGGTAGGCAGCAGCCTGCGACGCGATCGCGAACGCAGTTAGCTCAAGCTAGAACCTTCCCTGATATTCAGGGCAATTGGGCAAGGACTTTTATCGAAGCTTTGGCAGAGCGGGGTATCATCAAGGGCTTTCCCGATGGAACGTTCCGACCGGATGAGCCAGTCACTCGCGCTCAGTTCGCAGCGATGATTCGTCAGGCGTTCCCAGGACAACCTAAACGGCAAGGAACAAATTTTGTTGATGTACCCGTAAATTACTGGGGTTACGATGCAATTCAAGCCGCTTATCGTTTGGGATTTTTAGAAGGATATCCTAATAATGTTTTTATTCCCGAACAAAATATTCCTCGCGTCCAAGTACTAGTCTCTTTAGTGACTGGACTCGATCTGTCTCCACCTGCTCAAGTGGCAACAGTTCTCAATCAAACTTTTCAAGACGCTGCACAAATTCCTGACTATGCTCGCACTCAAATAGCCTCTGCAACCCTGAATCAATTGGTGGTTAATTACCCGAATGTTGCGTTCTTAAATCCTAATCAGAATGCAACTCGTGCCGACGTAGCCGCATTTATCTATCAGGCATTAGTGAAGGAAGGCAGCCTTCCCTCAGTGAATGCAACAGATGTTGCCTCCCAGTACATCGTTGGTTACCAACCGCCCGTTGCCACACCCCCGACTCCATCCCCCGACCAAGTCGCTGCCCTTCGGCAACAATTGCTCCTGCCAAATCCACCCGTGGTAGAACGACTCCGGCGAATTATTGGTGGCGGTTCGAGTATCAGTACACCAACGGCATTTGGCGCACAGAGCGGTGACTTTTTCGTGGGGGGAACTTATCAAGAAAGAGCTCGCTTTACGGACTTGGATGATGCGGCTGTTGTTCTAGGTTTTGGTGTCGGCGATGCTCGGAAACTTGTGGCGTTAGAAACCGCTGTTACGTCTTACTCCACCGTCCGACAAGACTTTTTTGAAAATGGCGGCGTTAGCTTCAAGCTTCATCGGTTGTTTCCAGGTGACTTCGGGGTAGCATTCGGTGTCGAAAATGCCGCGAATTGGGGAGAGATTGATGCTGGTAGAAGTTTTTATGGTGTCGTCAGTAAAGTCGTCCCGCTACGACCAAGAGTGTCCGATCCGTTGAGCCAGCTGACTCTTTCTGTGGGAGTTGGTAGCGGTCGTTTTCGTTCAGAAGATGACGTTAAGAATGACGAAGGGAGTGCCAACGTATTCGGTAGCGTTGGGCTACGAGTAGCTGAACCCGTTACTCTGATCGGTGAGTGGACGGGACAAGATTTGAATATCGGAGCCTCAATTGCTCCAATTCCCGGAGTGCCGCTGGTGATTACTCCAGCAGCGGCTGACATTACGGGTAACGCTGGTGATGGCGCTCGGTTTATCCTAGGAGTTGGGTACGGTATTACGTTCTAGGTCATTTCGGAGTAGGAAGGAAGCTCATGAATATCAGGCATTTGAGTTTACAGATTGGACTGGGTATTGTCCTCACAATTGGCAGTGTTATATCCGGCAACCCAGTACAAGCCCAAATCGGCAACCAATCCGATACGACAGGCGCAATTGTTACAACCAGCGACATTACGGGCGGTGCTTTCGCTCCTAGTGGAGGGGGACGGAGAACGATTGTTTTCAGAACCAATCAAATTAAGAATTCTGTCTACAGTGCAGCGGGTACGCTCAACCAGCAACTAGCCGCACGAGTTTTACCGATTGTCGCTACCGGCCCTCAGGCGGCAATTCCAGCAACAGTACAGCAAAACTTAGAATGTGTCTTGACCGGGGGAGCTAATACAGGGAATTGTATTGACCAGATGGTGAGCGCTCTAGTTAATGCAGGAGCCGATCCCACTCTCGCTCGGAACCTGGTATCTAGCTTACGAGGACTAACGGATAGTGGTAGGGTTGATGCTGCTCAGTTTGATGCCGTTGTCAGAGCTTACAATGCTTTCATTAATAGTAGTAATGCGGCAATTTTGAGCAATCCTCCTGGAGAATTGCGGGGGATTCAATCGATATTGTCTATCCTGCTCAATGCGGCTTATGCCCGTAGCTAGCAACACGATCGATTGACGATTACTTCATACAAGCTCTTTCTGACCCGCCTTCATTTGAAGAGTTAGTAAAGTTTAAGAACATAGCGCGGTGAAAGAGCTTGTAAATTATAGGCGCAATTAAGTTTGTCCTGAGAATTAGTTGAGTTTCTGTATAAATGGACAGAACCTTCGATCAGGAGCCTATTTGTGCCAAACAATCAGTTGTATGTGGGTGAAGCTAAGCCTGAGCCGAGGGGTTTATCGGAAGAGAGTGACTCGGCGTGGGCTTCATCCCTAAAACGTGTTCCAACCTTAGCTATTTATACCTTAGCGGCGCTGGCAGCGCAAGATTTATCTCATCAGGCATTAGCAAATCCGGCTGTCGGTTTATCAGAATTGCCTCAGCTGAATGAGGCGAGTAATGTTGTTAGGTCAGAACAGAGTGAAACGACGACGAGCGATCGCTCGCGTAACGCTGTCGCTTCACCAGAATCTATATCAGTACAAGAATTTGCGCCGGAATCCTCCGTACAAATTGAGGCGACAGAGACTCAACTGGAAGCTCAACCCGTTCAGCAGGGACAAAAAGCCGTTGGGCCAACGGTCGGTCATTCTGCTTCGCTGGCAACCAATATCAGCATCGCACCCCCGGAAGCCGACGTGATACTCGGGCGGACATCAACTTCAGTGCAAAAAGAGCGATCGCCTCTTGCAGAATCAGCACCCTTGAAGCCATCGTCAGTTGTAGCCGTGCGCTCGGATGCGATCGCGCAGCCAGCAGTCCCCCAAATCGCCTCGGCAACGAGTCTTGCCAATTTACAGCGTCCCAGTGCGCGAGATTTGCTAGATGCTCCAACAACCGAGCCGAGAGCAATTGCGTCCTCTCAGCCCAACACTACGACTCAGGATACTGGGGTAGCTGTAGCACAAGCTACACCAACGACATCTCGTCAAGATGTCGAACAGCTACAAAACGATTTGCGAGCGATCGAAGACATCAAAGTGAACGGAGACTTTCAAGCCTCCCCAGCTTTGAGTGTTGTCATTCCAACAGCCTTCGGTCTAGATAAAAATACAGGCTTTATCAGCGGCTCGTTTCAATCGCGAACTCGCTACACTAACCAGGCAGATGGGGGATTGGGGATTGGTATTGGGTTAGGTGATGCCCAAAAAGCCGTAGGTGTCGAGCTATCTTATGCACTTGCCAGCTTCGGCGGGAGTCGAGATTTTGGTAGCGGTGGCTTTAACGCCAAAGTGCATCGTCAACTCCCGAATGGCTTTGCCGTCGCCGCTGGTTGGAATGGCTTTTTAAACGTTGGTGGTGATAACGACTTTGAAAACTCCGTTTATGGGGTAGTGAGCAAAATCATCAAGACACGAGAAGACATCAACCAGCCATTCAGCAGGGTTGCTCTGACAGCAGGTGTCGGCAGCGGACAGTTCCGAAGTGAGGATGCCGCCGTTAAAGATTCTGACGGGGTTAACGTATTTGGCAACGTTGCCGTCCGCGTGGCTCGGCCTGTCAGTGTTATCGCGGAATGGAGCGGACAGGACCTAGGAGTAGGACTTTCTATCGCACCCTTCAAAAATATCCCTCTCGTGATTACTCCAGCCGTGCGGGACATCGTTGGTGCGGGAGATGGCCCCCGGTTTGTCCTGGGTACTGGTTTAGCCTTCAAATTTTAAGTTCACAAATTAGGAGCGAAAATCGTGCATAGAAAAAAATGGCTCGGCTTGGTGATTGGTACATCACTGGTTGGCAGTGCGTTGAACGCACTTCCCGCCAAGGCTGGCGATTTGACTCAGTCAGACATCGGGGGAACCAACATTTGGAACGGTACAGCCCCCATCTTTAAGAACGAGGGAAAAATCGATTCAGAGATTATCGATAATGCTCGCCGTCTTTCCCGCAACCTAGAAGATTCCTCTAACCGATGCGCTAACGCTAAACCAACGGGGCCGCGCCGATTTGCCAGAGGACCTGCTCCCAATGAAGTGTGTATTAGCCCGGAGTGCGAGCAACTCAATGGCTTAGTGCAGGAAACCCGAGGCTTTTTAACCGATGTAAACCGCCAAGTTCAAGAAGCTAAAGCTAGTCGCTCTTCTCAACTCTGGTAAATTTTCACCCTAATCGATCGACCAATCCAGCGAAGTCAGAGAGTCATCATGCAACGCAACAATACGACTAACTTTAAAGGATTACAAAATCCCAAGTACGCCAATCCCTTGAGCGCGATTGCGCGAAGGGTGCTGCCACTAGCCGCGATCGCTTCCCTGTCCACAACGGGACTGTTGAGTACCTTTTCAAAGCCCGCCCAAGCTGTAGACCAATTCGATAGCAACGGCATCCAGTTTGATGTCGATACCATTGTTGAATTTGAATTTGTACAGTCTCACGGAGCTTACCAGTCAACATTTGGGGTTGTCAACTTAGACACAAATGAAAAGACACCTCTGATTGCAGAAGCCCGGCCTGCTGACACATTCCAAGATGTCACTCGACCGTCCCAATATAGACCCGAAGGAGAACTCGATCCGGGAGACTTTACAGGCACGCCCGGTAACGCTGTACCACAGCCGTTAGCTGAGTTTGAATTCAAAGCCAATACTCGGTATGCCTTCTAC
>DATNPT010000006.1:0-3735 GCA_036703075.1 Chroococcales cyanobacterium | reverse complement strand
ACAGCGTGACAAGGCCTATCATCAGGGAATCGTTTGGAGTTGGTTGATTGGGCCCTTCATCCGCGCTTGGAAACGATTCTACGAGACAGAACCCGTTCCTTGGGACTGCCAGCCCCTAATCGCTCACGTCCAAAAGCAAGCTTGTCTCGGCTCCATTTCTGAAATTTTTGATGGCGACTCGCCTTACTTACCCCAAGGAGCGATCGCACAAGCTTGGTCAGTTGCTGAACTCCTTCGACACTTCTCGGAACTGTAACATTATGAGTGAAACATCAGGTACTCGACATCCAGACACGGGCGATTTGTATCCTCCCCATCACCCAGCTCATCTTTTTACGAATGATGAGGTAGCAGAGATTTTGCACTTTGCCAAGGAACATGGTATCCACGGTGTGGCTGAAGCGAAACTAATCGCTTATATTCGCGATGTTCGAGCAGCTCATCTCAAACGAGCAAACGCCAAAGAAGCTCCACATTCGGAGCAGCAAAAAGGGGATGAAGGATGAAAGGACGGGCTGTCCGGTCCATCCCACAGGCGGTTCAAAAATCTGCCTCTTTAAAATTGAATGCCTGTTGGCTTAACCGAGCAAGAGTTGCCTCCATCACGGCGGTCGTTTGACCGGAGACAGCAAACACTAATGCCTCTCGATAGACTCGCTGTGCTGGATGATGGATAGAGTTAGCCGCACCACTAGAAACTGTTACCGCTGCACTCGCACATCGTATTGCCAAGTCAATTGCCCAAGCTCTCAGTTGCAGCCGTTCTTCCCAAGATTGAGAGTCAGGTGGTAAAGCTTGCATCATGTCAGATTGGCAACGGGAAAGTTCTTGGTGCAAAGACTCCAATGCTGACCGAATGAAGGGAAGTTGTTTAGCTTGGTAAGCCGCTTCTACAATATCAAGTCCTGCCCTGGCACACCCTAAGGCAAAAAAACCATGATGCAGAACGTTCCGTTTGCCGTTTTCGTGGATGGCACCTGCTGGTTTGATAAAAACGACATGCTCGTCAGGTAAGAACCAATGGGTTAGAGTTGCTGTGACGGTATTGGTTGATTCCATCGCCGCGAGTTGCATGGGTTCGCTAAACGTGATGCTCGACTGGGAGGAAGTCCCATCCAGCATGCCACTAAAAGTTTGGAGTGTTTCAGTAAACGGCACAACACCATAGATAGCTGAACCATCAGGCAAGGTTGCACCAACAATAAAATTGTGAAAGAAGCCAAAACCTGTCACCCAAGGCACCTTTCCGTCTAGCTGATACCCACCTGCTACGGGAATAGCTTTGACTAAGGGTTCACCTGGACGCCGGAGTTGAGAGAAACCAACACCAACAAGCACTTGAGCATTGCTCATGCGAGGCAGGTACTGCTGCTTCAAGGATTCATTGTTGCTGTTGGTCAGCATTTGACCTGCACTCTGATGTTGGGTTTGCAGAAACGCTAAAGCACCGGAGTAGCGCGGGACTAACTGTTGGAAGCAGCGATAGATTTCTTCACTCACTTCGGCACCTCCCCAACATTTGGGAACTCGTAATGCCAATAAAGAGCGATCGCCCATTCCCTTTAAAACATCTCTCAAAACCTCTGGATTGCGATCGATTTCGCCTGCTAAGGGAGCAACGGACTCTCGGAGATAGGATTGTGCTAAATCCAGTAGTAGTTGTTGATTATCGCGATCGCTTTTTTGTTCGACACCCTGGTTTTGTGAGGTTAATGACATTACTGATTAGCTCTCATCCCTGTAGAGTAAGGACACGGCAACATCTCTGTATCTCTACAGCCTATATTTTTTACGAAGACTGAGTCCATAACAACCGAAGCCGTTGGTCAAACCCTCCCCGTTCAACCCGCTTGCGTTGTTGTTCTGTGACAACTGTCTCGCGATCGATCGCGTATACCGTTAAGAGAGAATCTATTACTTCCTGTAAATCTGCTAATTCCCCCACCAAATTTTCCGGACTGGCAGTAGCAACTTCTCCTGCCTCTTCGAGCAGCTTCTCCCGTAATGCTTGCCTCAACTCGGCTTCAGACATCGTTACCACTTCGCACTGCTTGCCGGATTGACGAATGATTTCCGGAATGCGATCGCGCACCAGCTTATTGTATTCTTCGCGCATCAACTCCTCTCTTTTGTGCTGCCGTTGTAATGGTGAGTGTCTGTTTTACTTGGGATAAGTATAGTTGCTGTCTGAGGTGTCGCTCGGTAATGGAGAAGTTTTGCGATCGCACTAACTCTAGCAAAGATGCTTGAACCTTTCTCAATTCCCTTTAGTCTAAAAGAACTAGAGAACCAACCGGTGAGAGGAAACCCTTAGGTGTCTGTTATACCTGCCGAGGCATCAAACAACGACCCTTCTACGGCTCAAGAACTAACTGACATTGAGCTAGTGCTACAGTGCCAACAGGGCAATCAGCAAAGTTTCCGCCAACTGTACCGGCGCTATTCTTCGCGAGTGCGATCGACTCTCTATCAGCTCTGCGGTGCTTATGCGTTGGACGATCTAGTTCAAGACGTTTTTATCCGCACCTGGAAAGGATTGCCTCAACTGCGGCAGCCTTCCCAATTTTCCACTTGGCTGTATCGAATCTGTTGGAATGTAGCTTCCGATCAACGGCGCAATTTGCAAAAGCAGCGTTCGTTCAACTCTAAACTCATAGCAGAGGCAGAAGCACCGTCTCTACCTAGCTCAAAACACACTCAAGCCCCTGACTTGATGGATTTGTACTATCAAGACTTAATACAACGCGGATTGCAGCAGTTGAGCTTTGAGCATCGTGCTGTACTGGTGCTGCATGACTTGGAAGATCTCCCACAAAAAGAGGTGGCGCAAATCTTGGACATAGCAGTAGGAACAGTTAAATCTCGCTTGTTCCATGCTCGGATGTCTTTGCGGCAATATATTCAGCAACAAGGAGAAATACCATGACTCAGCTACCACCCGATGACAAACAATGGAAAGAGTTTTTACAGCACTATTGCTCTCCCCCTCCTCCAGCCGCCGCTAACTTTGAGGAGCAATTGATGAAAGCTGTTGAGCAAGCGCCCCATCCGTTCCTCAGTCGGCGTCTGTGGGCTGTATCACCAGCACTGGTTGCTGGTTTGCTGATGACGTGGAGTGGTTATCGCGCTTTAGTTCCCATCACAGAGCCATCCAACTCCTCCACTGTAGAAGCTTTCTTACAAGACAACTGGAATGGTGTTGTAGGAGCAACGCCTGTCAGTTCGCAAGGCAACACTCCACAAGCCGATTGGCTGCTCTCTGCGAATGTTGCCCCCTAATAAGCTGTTGTGCATAAAACACATTACGAATTGATGCTGACTCAGAGACTGGGGGACTGGAGGACGGGGAGATTAGGACTAACCAATTTAGATGCGTCTTAGCTTATCAATGGGTCTGTTCAATCTCACATTTGACCCCCTTAACCTCGCATGAATCACGGGGGAGCAATCAGACAATATGGGTCACACAATAAACCAAATGGGATGAGCGATCGCGTCTAAGTGAAACATTAATCGTTGAACTGGAGTCGAACGTTTGAGGTTGGTTGTTTCCTACAGGCAACTGACGGCTAGCCATTAAGCCAAAAGAGCTAATATCGGTGATAAATTTTGTAAAGCGAGAGTAGGCTGCCACCGAATTTCCTGATATTTCTTTCCCTAATATGTAGAAAAAAAGGAGGTCTTAATATCTAATTTAAATTATGAACGATCAATTGTGAATGAAGCATTCGTAAT
>DATNPT010000458.1:0-4020 GCA_036703075.1 Chroococcales cyanobacterium | reverse complement strand
GAGCGTCCTCGCAGAACTAGTTTGGGGGCAGACTGGTTATCCCAGCGCACCATACTATCTGTAACGACAGTAGACTCCTGAAACTCGCCGTTGAGGTTGATTGGTATTCGAGCAATCAAACTCTCAGCGCCGTCAGTATCCTGGAAGCTGAACTCGTACAAAACTTTGTAATCACAAGTTTTGCCCCAGGCATTGATGGTGAAATCAAACTCTGCTAGAGATGTTTGTGCGGCAGCGAAGCGCAGAACACCCGCAGCCCTCAACGTTGCTTTAGCGGTGGGGGATAGCAGGCGTTCGTGCAAAATTGCGATCGCGTCATTCACCTCGTCCGGTTGATTGGCCCAAACCTCAAAACGCACCACTGCATCCAATCGGCTCCCTTTGAGCGCTGCAACAGCAAAGGAACCACGAGTTTCAGTTCCAACTCGATTGCCTAAACCAACCGTTCGTTCAGTGACGCTAACCACCGAAACACTTGGAGCAGGAAGTGAGGGCGTTGGTGCTGGAAGAAAGCCTTTAAGGGTACTTAACAAATCGCTCAACATCGCCAGATTCCCGCTCCCGAAAAAACTAATGTTTGCTCCAAGTCTCTCTGGACTGGCATGATGGAGAGTCCCTCGCTCCCTCAATCCAGAACTGTTTGGCGCTTCCTGCAATTGCAACATCTCAGCTGTTGTCTGCATCTCAATCCTGAGCTATCCGAGTAGGCTCCGACAGTACCCCACTGGGTACTCTTCGGGAATGGGTAATCGGGAATCGGGAATGCTTAATAGACAAAACCCTTGGAGTCGATTCCAAGGGTTTGTTCTTTCTAGCTTAGGAGCTGATGCTTTGACAGCCCAGTCCTACTAAAAGGTAAGTTTGGGAATTGCGAGCTTAGCTTGCTCTGAGAGTATAGGGTTAAGATGAAAAATTCATGAAGAAAAAGGGAATTTTTCGGGAACTTGTGTGCAAAGTTAGTGCAGCGTGGCAGAAATAGCTATCCAGTTGAAAAAGGTTAAAAAGCTTACTCTACAAGCTTTCTTGCCTTCTGCCTTCTGACATGAAAGTGCCACTTTCATGATTGGTGGTGAGCGAAGCGATCGCTCACAAGGACTGCCTGCTTGCACTAAGGGATGTTTTTTTGTTCACTGGTCACCAGAATCTGATTGACCACAGCATTGGAGTGGGGCGGCGACAGGAATCGCGACAGGAGTCGATACTGATGTTTGTGGTTGCCCAGGGTGAAGGCCATCTTGAAGTGGGAAACTTTGGGGAGGAGTTGAGTTACCGTCGAGGCTTCCTCTCAAGGCTTGAATTAACTCCTGTTTAATGCCTTGGCTTACCTCATTCCCAATCAGTTCTCCAATCGTTTGTAGGGAGGAGCGAATTGCAGCGGTCAAGTCTTCCATAATCTGTTGAGCAGAACGCAAGTTTTCTAAATAGTTGTGCGTTGCGTTCAATTGTTGTTCTAAATCCCTCACGCGGTTTTCTGTCTCAAGGATTTTCTGCTCTAGTACGGGTTTGTCTGACATGGCTCACCTCGATGGAAATGGATAAAAACAGTTGGGTGCTGGGCAATACATCTGAGCATTAGCGTACAGGGGGGGATAGGCCGTTTACGCTAGGTGCAGGGTTTTATGCTTGGGTTGGCGGTTAATAATCTGCTTAAAAGCGATCGCACCGCAGGAAGTTGTGCCAGCAACAGACAGATGGAGTGGGTGGAGTTCCATAGAAAAAGGGTAGGTTGTCACGCTAAAAGCGCGCCCACTGTGCTTGCCAGGTGGGGTAAAATATCCCTCTTTCTGTTACCTTGGTCACTGGTCACTGATAACTGCTCGCTGCTCAAGTGTGTTTTTCAGGGATAAACAGCCTTGTTCAGGAATGAAGGGGAAGAAAGATTTGCTCCGAGCAATATCCTGAACGAGCCAGAAATTCTTTTTTAACTGAATCTTAACCAGCGCTGTCCCCTTGCTAGCTATGATCGACACAGGGTGCAAAATAGCTTAACAGTTAAAGTTATCAAGAATTGACCTTTCTTGTCAGTGACGACAAGTAAAAAATTTTAGGGTCAACAGCCTGAAGCGCACCTCACACCAGGCGAGCATTTCTCCCAGCCTGCTTTGGTGAGTATGGCACCCAAAATCTGTCAGCAGGATTTGGAAGTCAATACGACCGAAACTAAGTCTCTTGCACCAGACTAAGGTTTAGGAGTGGAGATTTGCAGCAGCAGATATAGCCGTGTAATGCAATTTAGACGATTCACTAACTAAAGAGGATTTTATGGAGTTGGAGTTAGGGTTAAATTTACTACTCCAAGGGCTACCAATGATCGCAAAAATATTCATTGCGTTACAAGAAGAGAGGCTGCGACAACTCAAGCAGCAACAAGCGAAAGAGGTTCCGAAGTTCACTCCTCCGATTCGCTCTCGCTTCCCTCAAGACAGCGCAGATTTTCAGAAGTGGCGTTTTGAGCAAGAAAAATCTCTCCAACAGCAATTAGCTGCTTATAACCGCGAGACGCAATTAAACTTAGCATCTTATCAGCGAGAAACTGCTCTCCAGTTGCCGGAAAGCCACAAAATTCTTGACAACTGGCCGTTGAAGTTATTTCCTTCGCAACTATTAACCTCTCACGATCGCGATCGCATCCCGCTGCAAATTTTCATCTCGCCACCTCGAATCCAGTCCGTGGGACTGGGCGAAATTGCTCAAGCTCTACCCGAAATCGAGCAGAACTTAGCTCAACGTATAGGGGAATTTTTGAGCCAAAATTATCCGCTCAGCAGTCAAGAACGACCCACTGAATTTTTAGCCGGAGCCTGGGAAAGTCAACGATTCCATCGAGAAGCCAGTATTAAGGCTCTATTTGAGAGGCTTAAATCTGAACCGACGCTAATTCTAGAGTCAGAAATTGTTGGCAATTATTTAAACTTCCGCATCGCCTACTGGGGATTGGGACAGCAGACCTATTGCTATCAAACCATTCTTTCTCAGCTCAATTACCGAGACATCCTTTATGCCTCAGCTAAAAGTCGTGCTTTAAAGTGGAAAGAAACAGCAAATCGACTATTAGCTTGTGGCGAAAGCCTAGAGGAAATTAAGCGACTGGGTGGAGATAATAGCTTTAACCTGGAAGTTTTAGAGAAGGAAGCGAAATGGCAGCGTTATGGGATTGACACGAGCGAGTTAGCCCTCGACTATAAGGTCAATTCTAAGGATTTTGCTGCCCTTTCTCAGTTATTAATCACCTGTCATTGCCTAGTTGCGGGTTGGGTCGCAGATGCCAATCATCTAATTCATTACGACGTACCACCTTTACTACCTGAGCTGTTGCCGGTTTTGCTGAAAAAGGCTGCCGACCGCGAACTCGCGCAAGAAGTCATTAAAACAACCCTATCCGGTTACAAAGCTATTTTTCAAAGCTTAGAGGTTGAACGTCCTTTATGGATACCTGAACTGGCTTTAAAATTAGCTCGAAGTTTGGCGTCTTTGCCCGATCGCACTTGGGCAAACGAGCAGGTGAACTACTCGCTCAACGCTTGGCTGAAACAACGTCAGGTGCTACCCACTGAAGGACTCGATCCGCTAGAGGCAATGCGATCGATTTTAACGAGCGAAGACCAGAATTATTTAGAGAGCCTTCAGCAATGTTTAATCGCTCTTGGCGATGAGCACAGACTTGCTCAGGTGAATCGTCTGCTACCCCTGCTTCAAGCAGTGACTAGTGAACAGTTATCAGTTACCAACTCAAGTGTGGAGATTGAACCCCAACTCTTAATGCAGCAGGCGCGCTCAAGAGCGCGACAATCTCCTACCGATCGAAGTGAGGGACTCTCACTTCCACCGAAAGTGAACAGCGATCGACTGCTCGCTGCTCACTGAACACTGTTAACGGCTTGAGTGCGAGTCAATCGTTGAGGCATAAACCCAAACTGGAAGCCGTTTCTCTCCTCCATACCCTAACAGGTCATTCCGGCAGATCGGCTTCCATTGCTGTAAGCTTCGATGGAAAAACGATCGCGAGTGGTGGTGATGACA
>DATNPT010000628.1:0-16165 GCA_036703075.1 Chroococcales cyanobacterium | reverse complement strand
TGAAGGCAACCAACCCGCTACCCACTGCCAAAACTGGCGCAAGACACCAAACGTTTGCGACTCTTCTACACTTTGGGGAATTAATTCGTGACCGGGTATTGGGTCGAAGGCAAACCAACCGTATTTGGGGAAAAATACCTCGGTCATGGCATAGGCATCGGTGTTTTGGACGATATAAAAACCCGTGAACGGATTAAATTCACCCGTGTTAAACCCGACAACTAGCCGCGCTGGGATGCCAATCGAACGCAGCATAATCGTCAGGGCAGTGGAGAAGTGGTCCGGGTATCCCCCTTTGTGCTTGAAGAGAAAGGCTTCTACCAAGTCTTCGTTTTCACCGAGATAAGGCAGACCTAAAGGGTCTTTAGGGATGGAGTAGCGCTGCTTGAGAGCCTGAGCTAAATATAAGGCTTTCTCATAGTTCGCTGCGATCGGTGTAGGCGAGGTTGCTAAGAGTTCTTCAGTCCGTTGCCGCACGCGTGCGGCAATTTTAGGCGGAACCTCTAAATAGTATTTTTTGATGGTTTTCGGGTAGTCATCTGCTGCCTGTCCTAACAGAGTACGGTTGCGGTAGGGTACTTCAGAAATGACGGTGTAGGTCAGTCCATCCGTTAAACCAGCGGGCGCTCTCAAACCCCCTTCTGGGTCTACTTCGATTTCCCGTGAGGGAAAGTAGAGTTCTTGAGGATAGGCTAACGCTGGAATCAGATTCGGCAGTTCCGATACCACTGAGTAAGTTTGGATGACCTGTTTGGTTTGGGCCGCGCTATATTGTCCGGGGAGAAAAAACCGATAAGACCATTCCGGTCGATTGACTCTTATCGTCTTATCATCGCGAGAAATTTCCCATCCCTGACTCGTATAACGATCGAATGCCAGTACTCGCCAAAATCCTGGTGATTGGGAGCGTACTCGCATGACAACCTTGGGCTTAAGTTCTCCCCGCAGGTTCTGATTAATCTTGCTGCCAAAGCCGTAGTAAAAGGTTTCATTTAGCTGACCAGGTCCCGTGCCGCCTTGCCCGTTATCACCAGAGCCATTCCCTTGGTTCCCTTCGCGCACGTATCCTGGATTGATAATGCCGCGATTATTGGCATCAAAGTTCTGCTCGGTAAACTTTGTAGGCGCACTGACGGGAAAGGTTTGTAGCTGATAGCCAGGAAACCGAGGCATCAAGGCAAAAATTGCTAGTCCCAGTCCGACGATGACTACGAGAAATAAACTTAAACGACCTAGGGAAAGCGGTGAGGAGCGAGCGGTGAGGCGCAAGGCATTTTGACGCTTGGTTCTCCGGACTAAACCTAGGCGCGACTGGTAGTCGAGGACGAGAACGGGAAGAGCGATCGCTAAAAAGACTAACAGCAGTGGGGCAAAGGCTAACGTCTGACTTAGGGTACCTGCGACACCCAACAAAATCAGTCCAATCACCATCGAATAGCCTAAATCTTTGCGGCGAGGCAGGTCAAAGCTGTGGAGAACTTGCAGCTGAATTAGTAACTCCGCCAAAATTAATCGGGTATCGTTGAGCTGCCCGATTAAATTGCGAAAAAACGCTCCCATTGCTAGCAACATGCCAATAGCTAGCAAAAACTTTACGGGGATATTGCGATCGCGCCGGTGATACCAACTCCAGGTTGCCCCAATCATGCTCAGCGGTACAGCCCAGAAGCTCATCTGAGTTTCCGCTGCAATGTCTGTGGCGATAATTCCCACAATCACCAACCCCTGCACCAGCACTCGGAGCAAAATCGAGTCTTCTGCTTGAGGTCTCGGCGTTGTCTCAAGACGCTGCCACAACTGACTAAAAAAAGGTAGACGCCGTAGTTGTCGAATTCCAGAGGAGTGAGCCATTGCCAATTAGCCAGTAGTCAGTAGTCAGCGGTCAGTGACAATAGACGATGAACAACTGACAACTGACAGGTTCCTAAACTATCAGGCTAGCAAACCCCAGGCTGTCCGCTTACATGGTTGGGCAGATGGTAAAGATTAAAGGTGTCTGTTCTGAGTCGTGGAACCGAATTTCCAGCGGATAGGCTTGGTTGGGCTGTAGATCGAATGATTCGACGCTCAAGTAGCCTGGATAGATACGCTCAGATGTAGCTGATGCTTGAGGGGTTCGTAGCGTCAGACTACCGCCGCGAGGCAAACGAGCGATGACGTGGAGTAGTGGTACTCCTTGTTGCATTTGATACTCTGCCTGTACGGTGACGACGCCAGCCGCAGTCTGCCACTGCCGTTCCACTGGTGTCTGATTAGGCGAAATTGGCACGGTCAAAGCGCTAATAATTTCTTTAGCCGCCAATAATGCCAGTGTCATTTGTTGCTCAGTGGCAGCGGTTTCGTAGTTGCTAGGTAATGATTGAGGTTTGCCAGAAGAACGGCTTGGATAGAGCAGCACCATTCCTGCCAGATGATTGAGTAACTGGAATTGGTTGGGAAATAAGCTTTCCACAACATTGACCAGTTTGGCTCCCAGCTGGCGTCGAGAATAGGCGACTTCTGAGCAAGCGTCCAGCAGTTGTGCTAGAACAGTTTCTGGGACCGGTATGGGTAGACTAAGATGAGACAGTTGTGGCATCCATAAGCGTACTGGGGGAACCCAGCTATCCGATACTACGTCAGCAGGCTCGGGTTCGTACTCACAAATCTCGCTCTCCCACGGGAAAAGCGGTGGATGACGTTCGATTTCACATTGCAGTCGGCGCTTTAAAATCGCCTGGAAACGATTTTCCACGGTTGGCATTTCTCCCAAGTTGTAGGGGCGGGTTTCACCGCCAGGTTGAAATTCATCACGAGCTCCGGGTTCGTCTAAAGTCACTCGTGTGCGGTCTCGATCCGCTTCGCCAGTGTTATAGGGTGCAAGAGTGTCCAAGTCTTCTAAATCTAGAGGGTCTAACTGATCCAATTCAAAATCCGCTGCTTGCGCTTCGTTTGTCGGGACAGTGTTTTGGACTTGTCCGTCTTCCGGTAGTGAAGCAGCGGGAACGGACTCTTGTAGTAGCCAAGCAATTAACTGGCTATATAGGGTGTCCGATTTATTATCCATGTCACTATTCATCTTGAGATGCACCTGATCCGGATACTGAACTATTGCGAATATCCCAGGCTAGCTCTAGTAGTTTAAACCAGCGCTTTTCAACCTGAGTTGCCGTACAACTGAGCGCTTGAGAAATCTCACCGAACGATCGCCCTTTTTGCTTGAGGGAGAGTAATTCTACTTGCTGAGGATTAATTTTGCTTTGAAACCGTTGCCACTCCAATGGGGTTAACCCCAGATTCCGGTCTAGATCTGCTTCTAGCCACTGATGAACGAGTTCCCATCGATGAGAAAGAGCAAACCGAATTAAATGGTATTTAAATCGCTGCTGCAAATAATCTCTCTGGCGAGGGGTGAGACCTAAAATCTCTTCAATGTCACTCGCCGGAAGATCTTGCAGGCGGAGAATAAAGTAGTCAGCACAATCTTTTTGCTGGCGTTCTTCCAGATAAGCCAATAACTCCTCGATTACCGTATCTCGGAGGTTGGCTTCCAGGGGTTCGGGTTCTGATGCTACCATCATCTCCCGTACTTGTTGGATGGCGGTATCGTTCCAAGTCGCATCTGACTCGGCCGTGCCTCCCTCAGCAGCGGTATCCATATCCACTGAAGTTTCTGGAGGTTGCTGTTGGGAAAATGTTTGCGCTCGGAGGATAATCAATTGTTGTGAGCGGCGACCGGGCAACGGAATACGTCGTTTGCCATAGCGCTCGGTAAATGCCATATATTCCGCCAGTTCTAAAAGAGAACGGGGGCGATAAGATGTATCAATCGAGTTTTCCCGACGAAAGGCATTCAAGGATTCTACATAGAACCCCTGTAGAAAATCTTCGATTAATGTCAGTCGTGCTTGATAACTTGCCGGTGTCTGAGGAGGCGTTATGTAGCGGTAGACGATCGCGCTCAGGGTACTTTGTAGTTCTACCCGTCCTCGGTGCGACCCTAATTTGTAGTAGCCTAAGACTTGCTTGAGACGATGACTGGCTAACGTGTGAGCCCAGCTTTCGACATCTCCAGAGGTCTGAATTCGATTACTCTCATCACAGATTCGAGTGACTTCATTAGCTAAACGCGCTGCAACTTCACGACAGTTCTGCTCAGAAGCCCGAGTGGACTGCCGGAATTCGTTAAACAGCAGTTGAAAAATTGCCTCCACGCCCTGGCAGACTTCCCTCATGATTTTCATTATTTCAACTAAGACCCTAACACATACGCGCTACGACGGCTTCGATCTAGGTTTAGACTCATACATAGCCAACCAATTGCTTTTCACTGTGGAGTCCCTATGGATTTAGAACAACAAATTCACGCTCTGATCGAGCAGGCACCGCCAGACGGGACGACACCCAAACTTGTTGAGGCGATCGCACCAGTACTCACACTCCTGGCAAATCAGCTCAGACATTTGGACTATTACATTCTCCAAACTCTCGACCACGGCTGGATAGTGACAACCCTGAGCAACCGTGCCCAACCTGAGGTCGAGAAAAATGTCATCTATGCATTTCCAACTCTTAAAGATGCTGCTGATTTTCAGTCGGTTAGTGACCCTGAAATCATCGCTCTGCCGGTACCTGTGACTCACATTTTGTTCCAGATGTTGGCGCTCGACACCGTCAATAGCACAGTTTTTTTTGATACACCCGGTAATTTAACAGCTGGTACCGAGGTACGTCGAGAGGATTTGCAACATCTACTACAAACACAGCTGCAACAGACTCTGTCTATACCTAGGTCATATCCTAGCAACCTACCCCCAGATATTGCTTAGTCCCACTCGATCGACGGGGGCTAAAGTTAAGCAATTGAGCTGAGGATAATGCTTGAACCTCTTGTATTTACTCAGTGCTTTCACCACTGTAAAGTTTCGGTGAAGTTTACAAGCTGCTGGCGTCTGACCTCGACCGCTACTATTGTAGAGCGTCAAACGACGAATGCCATAAGACTTCACGCTTCCCCTGACGTCTCTTTTCACCCAAAGCGCTAGTACAGGCGACTCAAGACATAGTCTGCTAAATCGATTAAGGCTTGAGAACACTCGGAGGGCTTGAGCTGAACTAAGTTTTGCACAGCTGTCTGGGCATGTTGTGTTGCTAAGGCGCGGGAACGCTCAATACCCTGGCTTTCCATCACCAATGCGATCGCTTGCTCGATATCATCGGGTTGGGCAAACTCGCGCTCAATTAAGACCTCAAGGTAAGGCTTTTCTTCCAAAGCATATAGAACAGGTGCCGTCAGATTACCGCTAATGAGGTCAGAACCGGCAGGCTTACCTAACACTTCTGTCGAAGCCGTAAAATCCAGGATATCGTCTACAATCTGAAACGCTAAGCCAATGTTACGACCGTAGCTGTACAAATTCGCCGCACTCTCGGCTGAGACTCCGCTGAGAACTCCAGCTGCCTTAGCACTGTTGGCCATTAATGAAGCTGTCTTGTTATAAGTTTTTTCCAAATAGTCGTCTATCGTAGTGGTAGTAATAAATCGGTTGAGTCCTTGCTGGATTTCTCCAGCGGCCATGTCTTTAATCACTTCTGACAACAGCTTAACCACCTCTAAGTTATCGAGATTCGCGAGATACCAGGCCGATTGACCGAACAAGAAATCTCCGGCTAATACAGCAATTCGGTTGGTATACAAGCTGTTGACAGTGGGAGCATTGCGACGGACTTCTGCCTCATCCACGACATCGTCATGCACTAAGCTTGCCGTGTGAATCATCTCTGTAATTTCTGCCAAGCGTCGGTGACGTGGCGTAATGTCCTGATCCAGCATAGTTGCCCGCGAAATTAGCAGGACAATGGCTGGTCGTAGCCGCTTTCCCCCAGCCCCGAATATATGTTCAGCGGCGGCACGCAGAATCGGGTGACGGTCACCAACCAGTTTTTTGAGATTTTCGGTTAGTAGACACAGGTCTGCTTCGACAGGGGCAAAAAGGGAGGTTACTGAGGTCATGGATCGGCTGACTCAGAAGGTTAGGTTACGAAAGTTTACATATTCTTCTTAATTCTAAGCGAAGCGTCCCCTAGAGGGAAGTTTTGTTTGACTTCCGACAGGACTAGAGAGCGCTATCCAGAGATTGTATAGTCTTGTTAAGTCTGTGAAAAAATCGCTGTAATACGCTAGGGGTATTGTGTTAATCTAAATAGTAAGGGTTTCAAAAATTAATAGATATATTAATACCAAGGTGTAAGGGAAAAGATTTTCTTTCACCTAGGAACTATCGCGTTTTTGTTTGATCGGAGTTCGCCTGATAGTGCGGTACAGATGCTTCAGCGGTATAGCTGAGGTAGGTTGTCCATAGGGCATAATAAACTTCCTGCTTGGCAAAGAAAAGAGCTAAGTTGAACTCGGGTTTTGCTAGTTCAGCCTGTAGCTGGCTAGGAAAGTTGTAGGGCGAGCTTAAACAAACGGAACTCGGATTCCCTATAAGTTTGATTTTAATAACAACAGCGGTCTCAATCTTGCGCGGGATTGAGTCGGCTGTTGCTTGAGCTGCTATTGAATTTACATCCCTCTACCTCGTGCTCAACCTATGACTTACTTTGGCATGCCTGTGATCATTCCCATTCTGGCATCTGGCTATCTGCTAGCTATTTATTTACTGTTGATGTTAGCGCAGCGGATGTTTAAGAGTTCGCGATATGCGTCTAATACCCTAACAGATGTGTATGCGGCTTATTCATCTACCGAGCAGGCTTCAAAACTTGATGAGGTTGAAAGTTCACAACCCCAACACATTCAACAAGCAAGTAGCGTGCGCTAACTCCAACTCTCCACTCGTTAAACTTTAAACGCTGCAACGGGGTGCGATCGCTCAATCTACAGGCTCTAGCGGGACTGATGAGGGAGAGGCTGCCGGAAGATAGATTTTTTCTACAACTGGCGTACAGCCTAACCATTGTACCGAAAGTTTCGCAAACTGTTGAGGACAACCACTGACGCAAAAGCGAGTTGGTAATGGGGCCCGAGTATTCTTGAGTCCCATTAAATCCAGTTCTTGAGCGGCAGCGGTCACTACGTGTACCGCTGGGTCAATGATTTTAATGGCTGGTGGAAGAATTTTCCGCAAGATGGGGGCTAGATGCGGGTAATGAGTACAGCCATAAATGAGAGTATCAATCCGCTGCTGTAGCAGAGGAGTCAAGTACTGCTGGGCGACTTCAGCCGTGTATGGATCGTACACGCGGTTTTGCTCAACCAAGGGGACGAATTCAGGGCAGCCAACTTGCCAAACCTGTGCCGTGGCATCGACTTCTAAGATGGCACGTCGATAGGCATTACTGGCAGCCGTGGCTGGGGTAGCAATCACCCCAATACGACGACCTTGCCCAACGGCAGCGCGAGCGCCCGGTAAAATTAGTCCGAGGATGGGGATATTAAACTCACGGCGTAAGGACTCCAACGCTAGGGCATCGCTGGTATTACAGGCCAGGACGACCATTTTGACATCCTGCTGCACCATCCAGCTTAAAATCTCGAAACAGAACTGCGAGATTTCGCTAGCCGAGCGAGTGCCGTAGGGAAGCCGCGCCGTGTCAGCAACGTAAAGAATCGATTCGTTAGGCAGTTGTCGGTAGAGTTCTCTTAAGACGGTGAGACCGCCAACACCACTGTCGAAAATACCGATCCGACTGTACTGGGGTTCGTCTTGGGAGAGAACGGCTGCCTTAAAACTTGGCTCAACTGGCGATGCCCCTGGGTAGGCGTCGGACGTAGTTTGCCCATGAGAGTCACTGGAATAAGAGGCACGAAAGTTTGACACCGATGAATGCTTAGAGAAAAACGGTTAACTAGTCTGCTGAATGTAAAGGAGGATACCACGAGCGATCGCTTGTGCCATCTGACTGCGGTAACCTGGATCGGCTAATTTAGCAGCATCTTCTCTCCCCGTGACAAAACCCACTTCCACCAAAACCGATGGCATTGAGGATTTTCGTAGAACGTAAAATCTTGCCTGTCTGATGCCCCGATCCTTAACATTGATACTTTGCAAGATGCTGCTGTGGATGGTTTGAGCAAGACGCTGACCGCTAGAGTAATAATACGTCTCTAATCCGCTGATGTCAGGTCGGCTACTACCCATCGAATTGGCGTGAATGCTGACGAATAGATCGGCATCCACGCGCTCGGCCATAGTCACTCGGGGAGCCAAGTCTACAAAGTAGTCAGAATTGCGCGTTATAACAGCTTTGACACCCTGTTGCTCTAGGATGGATGCGACCTGTTGCGCGATCGGCAAAATAATATCTTTCTCCTGCATTCCGCCAAGACCGATTGCGCCTGGGTCTTTTCCCCCATGACCCGGATCGACAATCACGAGAATGCGACCATTGCGGAGACGGGGTAAGGAAGCTGGCGGATTATTGGTGACTGGAGGTGGCACGGGAATCGAGCTGATAGGAGAAGATGACGAGCGTCCCTGTTGCAATTGCAACGCCAACAGTTGGTCATTGAGCTGATTGAGTTCTCCTATCTGGATACCCATGCTCGGTTTAACCAGAATCACCACTGTGCGAGCATCTTGCTGCCGGATCGAGACCTGCGATACAGGACTTCTCACCTCTAGCTGAGGACCCCGGATGCGATCGGCGAGTTGAGCATCTGGGATAGTAATGCGCGTAGCATTGGCTCTAGCATCCCAACTACTAGACGCTCTGATCCGCTGGTCAGCTCGAATTAATAGCTGAGTGCCACTGCTGGTCAATTCTACTGCCTCAATAGTGGCTAATTGACTGGTTCCGCCTGAAATTACTGGGCGATTGATGGTTCTCGATGGGGGAGACACGAGCGGACTATTTTGTGTCTCTGGTTGAGAAACCTGAATACTCAGGGGAGGATTTGTAGGGGAAATCGGTAAGCTGCCTTGGGGTTGCCGATTGAATGAGGGGCTTATCCGTTCTGGCGATGGCAAGTCTACCGACCACTGGCTGGGGGAGGCTCCCCGGAATTTTACCTTCTGGGGGTCGAGGGTGTATCCAGGAGCAAGTTCGATCACGATCCGAGTTGTGCGATCGTCCAGTTGCCCCACTCGAATTTCTTTGAACCCACCTCCCAAGAGCTGATTGGCTGTAGGACGTCCTAGGCTAATCCCAGGTAAATCGATGACGACTCGCGTCGGATTAGCAATCAGTTGCGCCTTGGGTTGAACCCCTGCATCGGTAGTAAACACTAGCCGATTCTGATTTCTATCAAAACGCCAAGATAGAAGTTCACGGGCTTGGGCAGCAGACGTAAAAAGAATAACACTCAAAAAGCTGGAAAGTAGCAGTAGCCAGCGAAATCTCACAATTCTTGCTCCTCAATAAAGCACGGCACTGCATCGAGAAAGCGGCTTGGGACTTTGAGCGGCTAGAAGGGAGTTGGAGGATTGAAACCGCTGAGAAAAAACGTTTATTCCCATTTGTCGATACAAATTTACAAAATCCAACTATCGTCTCGTTCTATTCCTGACTCAAGCTGTTCTTACCGCACCCAACAATACATACCGCTAGGTATCTGTCTGTTTTAGACAATCAACCTCAAGGGACGTAGACAAGCAAATTTAAGTTTCAGGAAAAATAGTATACATGGGTTTGCCCAAATCCAAGAAATATAATCACTGCCTCAGTGCGTCTGCTACTTCCTACATCTTTTGCGATCACGAACCTTTTTTGAATTCTTGTGCTGCTCGATCGCCTTGAGATACTGCCTGATGGATTATTGTGGGGTCAACCGTTACCGAATCCGTACTGCTGCCTTCGAGGACAGCATCTTTTGCTTGAGTAGCCACTGGCTCTGGCTCCTGAAACACAAATCGCAACAAAGGTGGTGCAACAAAGGTGGTTAAAATAACCATCATAATAATCGCTGCCTCCATTGCTGGAGATAGGGCACCACTTGCTGAGCCTACACCAGCAAAGACTAGACCCACTTCGCCCCGAGGAATCATTCCAACACCAATTGCCAGTCGGTTGATTCCTGGTTGACCGAATACGAACAAACCAGTAACTACCTTACCGATAATCGCTACTGCAATCAGGAAAATCGCCAAGACTAACCCTTCTCGATTACTGGGAACAGCAGGGTTCAGAACGCCCAAATCTGTTTTTGCCCCCACCGTAACAAAGAAAATCGGCACGAGCATATCGGCAACAGGAATCACCTGTTCTTCTAATTCCCGTCGCTTATCCGTCTCTGCCAAGATAAGCCCTGCTGCAAAGGCTCCCAAAATCGCTTCTAGTTGAATAACTGCGGCAATATAAGACAAGATGAACGCAAAAATCAGTGCCGTTAGCAACAACTGACCGCGAGTTTTCATTTCATTGACTAAGGCAACAAAGTAGGGACTCAAGAAACGGCCCAATAGAATTGCGCCAACTAGGAAAACTCCCGCACTCACAATCAGATACATAACATTAGCGATCGCAATTTCGCCCGTCTTTGCCAGACTCGCGACAACCGCTAAAACAATAATCCCTAATACGTCATCTAGGACTGCCGCACCAATAATAATTTGGCCTTCTCTGGAACTGAGCTGACCGATTTCTGCTAAGACTTTGGCAGTAATCCCAATACTAGTCGCGGTGAGAGCAGCACCGGCAAAAATTGCCGGAACAGCAGGAATGTGAAATAAGTAAACTAAACCCGCCGTGCCAGCCGCAAAAGGAGTAACAACCCCAACAACGGCTACAACTGCCGCTTGAGGACCAACCCGGATAAGTTCTTGTAAGTCGGATTCGAGTCCGATTTCAAATAACAGAATTACGACACCCAATTCTGCTAAAACTGAAATGACTTCACTTTGAGAGTGAAATACTGATAATGCAGCTTCTGGACTCAGACCAGCAGTAGCTTCCAGAAACTTGACCAGCGCTGAGTTGGTGACATCCGCACCCCCTTCTGGGAAGACTAGCAGATTGAGGGCAGAAACCCCTACCACTACACCACCTACCAGTTCACCTAATACAGGCGGCAAGTTAATCCGAGCGCAAATTTCGCCGCCTAGTTTACTGGCGAAATAAATCACGACTAAACTCAGTAGAACCCCTGCCAGGACTAGTGCATCGCTTCCTGCTTCGTCTGTCTTTGCCTCTGTTGCCGCTGCAATGAGGGACTGGTGAGGTAGCCAGAAAGATGATAGCGAGTGGGTAGGGGCGAGGAAATTAGCCCAAGCACTTGTATCAGTCATGAGTTGTAAAGAAATCATTCTTTCTACTCTACAAGCTTCTTAACGAAATCAAGCCTATCTTGCGCGTGTTGTATTCCCTGTTTGGTGTAATGTGATAAACACTTTACTCACCAGCCAATTGAAGAATCTGCTGCCAATACTCAGCCGACACCGGAACAATAGAAAGCCGAGGAAGCCGGATCAGGTCGAAATTAATAAATTTACCCGATTGCTTCATTTGAGTTAGAGTGACGGGGTGTAAGAGCGATCGCACAGCTCGAATGTCTACCACTACATATTTGGGGTCATTGAGAGCTGGATCGGGGTAAGGCTCAGTCACGATTTCACCAATCCCCACGACTCTACGCTCTTTGCCAGTGTGATAGATCAATGCTTTGTCGGTTGGTTGCATTGTCCGAAGATATTTGAGAGCGAGAGGATTTTTGACGCCATCCCAGACACCACGTTCAGTTCGCTCTAAATTTTCCCAAGCATACTCTTGGGGTTCGGTTTTGAGTAGCCAGTAAGCCATCGCTTGCATCATTAAGAAGTTGCACTCAGCCCAAGGGTAACAGTACCTCAGTTGCGGAAACTGTAACTGCTTAAAATTTCAGCGAGCGAGTGTGTCACAGTAGAGGCCAATCAACAGTGAATAGTTGGTCAGGAACTCACTCTCTCATTCGAGTAAGAATCCGAGAGTCTAACGCAGGCAGCGAGAGTTTGAGTTGGGGTTCAATCCACTCCGGCAACAACTGTCACTGTTAACTGTTCACGGGTCACGATTTGAACGGCTCTGAACTTGGGAGCCATATTTTTCTTCAGTGAGGAGAAGTTATCTGTTATGCCTCAATTTCTTTTATCTGGCGAGCGCGCCAAGTGTAGCGCTCCAAATAGCATTCGGGCAGGATGCGCGAGACGAATTCCTTCTCGTTGGGGGCAACGGTTACAGACCATTCCTCTCTATATTGGTCTACTAACAATCGCGTTGACTCATCCTGCTATTGCCCAAGAGAAACTTCTGCGAACCCTGACTGTTACGGGGGAAGGTGTCGAGATGATTCCGACTACAATTGCCAAGGTGGAGTTGGGCGTAGAGATGCAGGGGAAGACTGCCACAGGCGTTCAGCAGGAGGTTGCAGGCCGCTCTGCCGCCGTCGTGGAGTTGCTGCGATCGCGTAATGTAGAAAAGCTGGAAACTACGGCTATCCAACTCAATCCTATCTACAGCTATGAGAACAACGTACAGCGCCTGACGGGTTACTCTGCCAGCAATACCGTCAGTTTTCGAGTTCCTAATGAGCAAGCGGGTAAGCTTTTAGATGAAGCTGTCCAAGCCGGTGCTACGCGGATTAATAGCGTTAGCTTTACTGCAACTGATAATGCGATCGCCACCACTCAAAAACAAGCCCTACAAAAAGCCACGCAGGATGCCCAAAGCCAAGCTGATGCTGTGTTAAGTGCCCTGAACCTTACCCGTAAAGAGATTGTCAACATTCAAGTCAACGGTGCTACCCCACCCCCACCGATGCCTGCTTTCACAGGTAAGGATGTATTAGAGACTCGATTGGCTAGCACACCGATCATTGGCGGCGAACAACGGGTGCAGGCAGCTGTGACGCTGCAAATCAGCTACTAAAGTTGTTAGGTTAAAAGACCAGACAGGCTGTTCCACCTGTTTAGCCTTTCTATGCTTCTACCAACGCCAGTTCAGAACTCGGCATCAGCGTAGTTATCTACGGCACTAGGATCTGTATCCCGTTTAGAACCTAGCAAATCTAGTCGTTCTACTCTAATCACGGGTTTCGAGCGGGTGGTTCCTGTCGTGCGATCGCTCCAAGTCTCAATCTTTAACGCGCCTTGGATACCAATCAAACTGCCTTTTCGCACGTAATTAGCTGCCACTTCCGCTGTCTTGCCCCATAGCTCTAGGTTGAACCAGTCGGGCTGATCGTTATTGCGGCTGCGGCGATTAACTGCCAACGTTAGCTTACATAAAACACTGCCCGACTCGAAATACTTGACTTCTGGGTCTCCACCCACGCGACCGACTAGATTGACAACATTAAGACTCATAGATTTAGTACGCTTGTACTGGCTTGCGGTAGCTCTACTGTAACGAATTTAGCGATTGTTTTGCGATCGCTAACTTTTTCTGAGCCACCCCAATACTAATAAAGAATGAATATACTGAACTTAGCTTTCTCCGGATAATGGATTGGGCCGCCCGAATGATACATTCAGCTTGGTTTTTGACGATTTGGTGATGAATGAATTGCTCTACCTCACTAGACTCAGCTCAAGAAACGTAATAGAATCCACATCGGTTACGGTTCAGTTACATTTCGGTCGTACACAGCAGCATTTGACTTTGGGGGCGTAGAAACGAGTGGGTTTTTTCAGTCGCTTTTCCCTATCACGGGACATGGGTATAGATCTGGGTACTGCTAATACTTTAGTATACGTATCCGGCAAAGGCATTGTTCTCCAAGAGCCTTCCGTCGTTGCCATGGACCAGGACGAAAAAGTTCCGCTAGCCGTGGGTGAGGATGCAAAAAAAATGTTGGGCAGAACCCCAGGAAATGTGGTTGCCCTTCGTCCCCTCCGCGATGGTGTGATTGCCGACTTCGATACCGCCGAACTAATGCTTAAGCATTTCATTCGGCGGGTGCATGAAGGCAGAACTTTAGTCTCACCACGGATTGTCATTGGCATTCCTAGTGGTGTTACTGGCGTCGAACGACGAGCGGTCATGGAAGCAGCATCTCAAGCTGGAGCAAGAGATGTTTACTTAATAGATGAGCCTGTGGCAGCCGCTATTGGTGCAGGGTTACCTGTAGCAGAGCCAACAGGCAACATGATTATTGATATTGGTGGTGGCACGACCGAAGTGGCCGTGTTGAGTTTGCAGGGAACGGTTTTGAGTGAATCCGTGCGCGTTGCCGGAGATGAACTGAGTGATTCGATTACTCAGTACATGAAAAAAGTACATAACCTGGTAATTGGAGAACGAACGGCTGAAGAGATCAAGATTCAGATCGGTTCGGCTTACCCAACCCATTATGACGATGATGCAACTCTAGAAGTGCGAGGTTTACACCTACTCTCTGGCTTGCCGCGAACGGTGACTATCAAAGGACCGGAAATCCGCGAAAGCATGTCAGAACCGCTTTCTGTGATTGTTGACGCTGTTAAGCGCACTCTAGAGCGGACACCTCCAGAGCTAGCAGCGGATATTATCGATAGAGGAATTATGTTGGCTGGTGGTGGTGCTTTGTTGAAAGGACTAGATACCTTGATCAGTCATGAAACTGGCATTGTTACTCACGTAGCAGCCGATCCGCTAAGCTGCGTAGTTTTAGGAACTGGTCGAGTTCTGGAGAATTTCAAACAGCTAGAGCGGGTATTCAGTGGGCGTTCTCGCCATATGTAATGTTCAATTATTCATCGATCGGCCTTGAGGAGTCTTGTTCTTAATCACATGAGTCGTCTACCTTTGCTATCGGAACTCACGCGTCAGTCAAACGCTAACAGGTTGTAGAGGAGCTATGTTCATACTGCGTCGTTGGTGGGACCGACATGGGGTAGCAATTGTCCTAAGTGGAGTAGCACTGAGTACAGCTTGGTTGCTTCGACAGACTCAGGGAGCAGTACTCTTTGAGGCTTATCAGTTGATGACCCGTCCCTTTCAATCAGAGCCTACACGAGAGGAGCGCCTTAGTGATGCGCGAGTCTTGGAACTACAGGAACGATTAAGTGAACTGGAAAGCCAAAACCAGAAGCTCAAAGAGCTACTGGTTTATTCTGAAACCCAAAAACGGCAGGGGATTGTTGCCCCCGTCGTAGCGCGTAGCGCCGATCACTGGTGGCAACAGGTAACTCTGGGCCGAGGAAGTAAATTGGGCATTAAGAAAGACTTTATCGTTATGGGGCCTGGAGGCCTGGTCGGTCGCGTTGTTGAAGTAACTCCCAATACTAGTCGGGTGTTGCTCCTCAGTGATGCAACTAGCCGAGTAGGAGCTGTAATTAGCCGAAGTCGCAGCATGGGATTCATGCGAGGTCAAGGCTCTAACCGTGCTGTGTTGCAGTTTTTTGATAAAGTACCAGATGTGCGTAAGGGCGACGCTGTATCAACCTCGCCGGTTAGCGAACTGTTTCCACCTAGTCTACCTCTGGGACGTGTCGAGTCTGTCAACCTGGACAAAAGTCCAGCTCCAGAAGCAATTATCGAGCTGACAGCACCAGTCGGTTACCTGGAGTGGGTCATAGTTTATCCTAAGTAGACAATCTTTATGTGATGAGTCATCGGTCGTTAGTCCAAGAACTAGTGACCGACATCGAAGGTTATCGACCAATGAACAATGTTTCTCAGTTTTCGCCCTGGGCTCGTCAACTCTTCAATTGGGTAGTGACTATTAGTTCAGTCATTCTGTGTTTGATGGTCTTACCAGCACGTTTACCAGGAATGGAATTACTGGGAATTGCTCCCAACTGGCTGTTGATTTGGGTTGTTGCTTGGAGCTTAAAACGTACAGCTTGGCAGGGAGGGCTAGCGGGGTTGCTACTCGGGCTAATTCAAGATGGCATGACCTCTTCTCACCCGACTCATGTTTTAAGCCTTGCCATAGTTGGCATCTTGACTGCTCGAATTCAGAAACAACGCTACATTCAGGAAGATTTTATTTCGGTAGCGTTGATCGTGTTTGGAATGGCAGTGGTTGGAGAGACAGTGACTGCCATTCAATACAGTTTTCAAGGCGATCGCACCTTAGCAGAAATTTGGACCGACCACCAGCGTATTGCTCTTTCCTCCGCGATTCTTAGTAGCCTCTGGGCTCCAGTACTGTACTATCCACTCAACCGTTGGTGGGAACGACTCAGTGCCGTCGAGCAGTCGTAATCTAATTCAGTGTTAATTTTAAGGAACGAGGATTAAATAACTTCGGGAATTATCTCTTGCGGGATGGCTGTGTAATTCCATT
>DATNPT010000627.1:0-5416 GCA_036703075.1 Chroococcales cyanobacterium | reverse complement strand
TGGTAGTCCTTGGGCAATTTGTCCCCGAAATTTTCTCAAACGCATGATTGCTCAAGCTAAGAGCGAAGGGCTGGACATCATTGCTGCCTTTGAGAATGAGTTTTACTTTCTGCGGCAAACACCCAATGACGTTATACCCGCCGACGAAACCGTTTTTGCCTCAACCTTGGCGATGGACTTGCATCAGAGTGCGATTGATGACATTGCACATGCCCTGATCGAACAGGGGATTCTGGTGGAGCAATACTATCCCGAATCGGGCCCAGGTCAGCAGGAAATTTCAATACTTTATACGAATGCCTTATCTGCTGCCGATCAGCAAATTGCGTTTCGGGAAACAGTAAGAGCGATCGCTTTCCAACATAACCTTAAAGCCTCGTTCTTACCAAAGATTTTTGCCGATAAAGCTGGTAGTGGTTGTCACCTCCATCTCAGTCTCTGGCGAGAAGGAGAGAATCTGATGCCACATTTAGATACTCCAGGGGAACTTTCAGACATTGCTCGTCGCTTCATGGCGGGAATCTTGCACCACCTGCCAGCGTTGATGGCATTGACGACACCCAGCACCAATTCCTATCGACGGATTCGTCCCCATTATTGGAGTGGTGCGTTCCGTTGTTGGGGCATAGATAACCGCGAAGCAGCTATTCGAGTACCGACTCATCCCGACGAATCTAGTCCTAACCAATTTGAATTCAAAACAGTCGATGCTTCTGCTAATCCTTATCTAGCTTTAGGTGCAGTTATTGCGGCTGGACTCGATGGCGTCCGCAGTTGTTTTGAATTGGGAGAACCCGTAACTATAGATCCAGGGAGTATGACTGAAAGCGATCGCAATAGTCGTAACATCGATCCGTTACCCACCAACCTGGGGCAGTCTATTGAACAGTTAAGCAGCGACGAGGCACTCCTGAATGCCTTAGGCCCAGAACTCGCTCAAGCATTTCTGGCAGTACGAAAAGCTGAATGGGACGCGATGAAGGATTTAGCGCTAGAAGAGGAAGTAAAACTTTTGTTAGAGCGATATTGAAGAGTTGATGTAGGGGTGTGGGGAGGTAAGGACGTACCCGACTACAGGACGCACAGAGGTTGCTCTTGGAGGAGATTAGATTGGACGAACCAAAGAATACGGCTTAAAAGTGAATAGCACTGACTTAAGGCAAAAGTTGCAGGTGTTAGAAAAAGCCCAAACTTTGGGGTTTCCCCCAAACCGCCATTGGGGGACAAGCGTCTCCCCCAAACCCCCCGCGCAAGGGTTGATTAATGGTTCAGTCAGTGCCATTCGACTTAAAGATCGTCTACCACTTTCAGGCGTCCTCGGCGCACAGCATACAGCAAGCGATGGACTAAGTCTACTTCGGCATCGCTGAGGGAATGGCTCAAGAGTGCTGTCACCAAACGATAACGGTCTGTAAGAGTTATCTTGCCTTCTTGATTAGCTTGAGCAAACAACTGAGCGATCGCAGATTCTAGAAGACAGGTTTTACACAGATTAGTACTTTTCATAGTACAGTTTCTTACTCTCTACGTCCATGCATTTGGGTCGAACTCTTACTCTGTTCATTTACAGTACATCGGCTAGTCTTTAGGACACTTCACCTAGTTGACTCACCCAACTGGATGATATTTATGTACAAAGAGTATTATGACAGTTCGGGATTAAACGAAAAATTCTGAATAGATTGCGTCTACTCGATTACTGTGTTAATCTCAATTCCCTTTGATGTTGCCTTGACTGGATAGCACGAAGGCGAAACCATAGCGCATTGAGAGGCTTGCATTAAGTGCAAAGACCTAGGCAATTGGGACAAGACGCGAGCGTACAGGTTTAAGTCTCAATTACTAGTTGATAAGCTGTTCCATCGAGTATCCTGGTAAAGAAATCGTCTCAAATTCATATTCAGGGAAGAACTACTCGGTTGAAAAATAGTGGTTCTCAATTGTGTGTAATACATAGGATTTTAGGGAACAAAGCCTTACACTCCTAGACTATTAAATTGGCAAAAATGGGATTCACTCTATCTTTACTTTCTAATTACTCGATCGAGAAATTACTCATCATGTCACAGATTGGTTTGTTAGAATTCTCAAATAGCACTCCTTTTCTACCCATTACTACCCTTATCAATCGTTGGTTTCGTCCTAAGAGTTCATCAAGTACTGAGACGACAGCGAAGAATGGTCTAACTTCCCAAGGAGAGTTTGTTAAGGGTATCAATTTTAATGGCGACGCGATTACGGTTGATGGACATACATGGTTGTCGTATAGCGATGCTTTAGCCGATGGTTTATCAACGCCGGACGTTATGCCGACTGAAACGGGAATCAAGAAGCTTCATCCAGCGGTTAACCGAAAAATGAGGCGAATGTTTAATACTGTAATCTGCAAGTCACAAAAGCTAGAAATTATCCAGACATTGCCTAACGGAATTTACGATGTCTATCTCTGGATGATGGAAAATTACGCTCCTAACCACCATTCTATGGATGTGAGTATAGGTAGCGAGGTAGTAGCTAGAGGTATTGCTCAACTCGAAGTCGGTTATTGGGTTAAGTACGGCCCTTATCGTACTACTATCAGCGAAGGAACGTTAAATGTAGCAATCTGTACGACTAATCCAGAAAGAGATGCTCACGTTATGGGCATGACTATCTTTAAAGTTCCTTCTCCTCAGAAGTAACCCATCATTTTCCGATTTCCAAAGGTTAGGTTTGGGTCACTATCTCAAGTATTAGTCTTGAGAAAGGGCTGTTCCGCTCCTAAGCTCAGATGACGAATTGCTTCCACTTGCTTGGTATACTCAACTTCATCTAAAACAGGGACAGCACCTTCAAGAGAAATGGGTTCAGCCAAGTCTATCCATGAACGGCAGCCACCGTATTCTGAGCGATAGGGAATGACTTGTGGTTGAGGAAGTCGGTACGTCCGCAGCAAAAGGACATAGAGGGGCTGGCGTGCTTTCCATCTTAGGCGATCGCTAACAAATTGCTCGTTCCAAACGTGGTACGGTAGCAGCGCGGCAACAACAGATTCATCGCTCACCGGCAGAATATCAGTAATCTCAGCCCAACTTCCAATCCGAACCGTTTCCGGATGCCAACCAGACGTTACAGGTGTTACCTGAGATGCATACTCGGTTTTGAGCAAGTTAGGCTGTTGATGCTCGTAGGTGGGGTAGAGCAAAATCTGGTTGTGAGCCACGCTAAAGCGATTGCCCTCTTCCTTAATACCGCCTTTGCGGAGCAGCATTATCCTTTGCCCTTGTTCTAATGCATTAACTGCAATTGCCCATTCTTTTAACGCATGTGTGGTGGTAGATTCCATGACTCCCTTATATCAGGCGATCTGGCAGAACGATTGGATTACTTCCCAAATTTGTGGCATCACATTGGTTAAGGCGTGATCGCTGTCTAGTTCAATCAGTTGCACCCAAGGACGCCTGCTAGCATAATCGCGGCTAGCCGTTATGGGTATAACTTCATCTTGTCGTCCGTGTACGATGAGGGTGGGTACTGGTCGTAACAGTTGTGTTTCTTGGTACTGACGGGCATCTTCCACAAACTTGTAATGCAGGGGAAGCGATCGCGCTTCACCATAGTGATATACCGGAAAATATCCCGATACCTGCCACTGCTGAAGCTTTTCTTCTCCCAGTTGAGGCAACCAATGAGCGAGGAACCCAAACGCTGGTGCTAGCAGGACGAGTCGCTGGACTTGGGAGTGTTGTTGTCCTAACCAAGCTGAGGTTAGACCGCCTAAACTAGAGCCAACGAGTGTTACTGGTATCTCAGGTTCGGGAAAAGCGTCTTTCACTTGATGCATCTGACGAGTGAGCGTCAAGTGGGAAAAGTCTCCCTGATTGAGGTCTAGAACATCTAAGGAAATGCCAAAAGCAGCGAAGCGATCGCGCAAATCGACTGCCTTCGCTGAGTTAGGACTGGAAGCAAAACCATGAAGGTAAATAAACTTCAAGGGAATGAGCCTCTTATTCGGGTTGAGCGTCTGAGCGATCGCGATGACTGAGGCTACGCCTTGCTTCGCTCACACTACCATCCAAAGAGCGATTAACTTCGGCACTGTCCAAAGGACGATTGCTTTCGGCACCGTCCAAAGGACGATCGCGCAAATTGTCCTTTCGCTTTTGCATCAGTTGAGCGAATTGACTGCGCTGCTCCAGTGTCATCACTTCTCGCATCGCCAGCATACTGTCTAAGTTTAATTCTCCCACCTGCTGTCGCAATGCTTCTACCTGGCGATATTTCTCACGGATTTGGCTTTGCGAAGCTGTACCCGCCATCAAATCGCTCAATTCTTGCTGAGCTTGAGCCAATTTCTGGCGCTGCTCGTGGAGCGGTTCCCGATACTGCTGTTGAATCGCTTGCAGTTGTTGCTTTTGGCTTCGGGTGAGATTGAGTTGCTGCATCAATCCTCGATCGCCCTGCTTCTGACTCGCTTTACCCATAATGCCCTGAGCGACTTGTGGGGGAATCACATTTGGATTCACAAGTGCAACAATCCCTCCTAGCGAAAGTAGGAGAGCTGACCAAAGAGAAACACGATGTAACAGCATGGAAACAGAGCTAATGATTGGTTTAGCGTTGAGCGATAAGGATGAATGTAAAAGTCTGGGAGTATAAACGCTGACTTGCAATTGTTTCCCGATTTCATTGATACTCAAACAGGTCAAGAGCCAGAATATAAGACTGATAACGCTTTTGAATTACGAATGCTTCATTCACAATTGATCGTTCATAATTTAAATTAGATATTAAGACCTCCTTTTTTTCTACATATTAGGGAAAGAAATATCAGGAAATTCGGTGGCAGCCTACTCTCACTTTACAAAATTTATCACCGATATTAGCTCTTTTGGCTTAATGGCTAGCCGTCAGTTGCCTGTAGGAAACAACCAACCTCAAACGTTCGACTCCAGTTCAACATTAACGTTTTACTTAGACGCGATCGCTCATCCCATTTGGTTTATTGTGTGACCCATATTTTCTGATTGCTCCCCCGTGATTCATGGGAGGTTAAGGGGGTCAAATGTGAGATTGAACAAACCCATTGATAAGCTAAGACGCATCTAACATCTAAATTGGTTAGTCCTAATCTCCCCATCCTCCAGTCCCCCAGTCTCTGAGGCAGCATCAATTCGCAATGTGTTTTATGCACAACAGCTTATTAGGGGGCAACATTGGCAGAGAGCAGCCAATCGGCTTGTGGAGTGTTGCCTTGCGAACTGACAGGCGTTGCTCCTACAACACCATTCCAGTTGTCTTGTAAGAAAGCTTCTACAGTGGAAGAGTTGGATGGCTCTGTGATGGGAACTAAAGCGCGATAACCGCTCCACGTCATCAGCAAACCAGCAACCAGTGCTGGTGATACAGCCCACAGACGCCGACTGAGGAACGGATG
>DATNPT010000622.1:0-3216 GCA_036703075.1 Chroococcales cyanobacterium | reverse complement strand
CGGTATCCAGTACTGTTCGGCGACATTCAATGTGCCAAAACCGATGCCAATTAGTCCAGAGAGAACAGCAATCGGAGCCATTATCTGCAACTGTTGAATTGCGATCGCTCTTACCTGTTGCTCCAAACCTGGAGCGACTAGATCGATTAGAAATCCAGCGAAAATAAATAGAGCGATCGCAACTAAGACTAAAACGCCACAAACGAGCGTGGTAATAGTTTCCACCAAAGGAGCGGCTTCCGATTTGTCGCGCTTCGCTAAAACACTGACTACAGCACTGTGCAAAGGGCCGTTGATACCACCGAGTAGCACTAATAAAAAGCCAGGGATAATATAGGCGTAGTTGTAGGCATCCGCCGCCGCACCGATTCCAAAAGCGGCTGCAACGCAGGTGGAGCGCACTAGACCAAACAATTTGCTGATTAAAGTGGCAATCGCAACAATTCCTGCAATTCCAGCAAGCGATCGAGACGGCTTCATCAATTTTGGATTTTAGATTGATGTAGAGAACTACAAGAGGAGTTTTGGTTAAATCCGCTTCTATCCAAAATTCTTTTGCCAACGCTCCAAGGATGTCTTGAGAATAGCCTCAATCAGCTCACCGTAGGAGAATCCAGCCGCACGAGCGACTTGAGCAAGCGATCGCTCCGGGTGTAAAGTGGCATCTGCATTGACATCTAATAGGTAAGCTTGTCCGTCTTCAGCAATCCGGAAGTCAAACGTAGCGTAGTCCAGCGAACCCAGTAGCGACATCAATTCCCATAGAGGTGGACGGCTGTGCGTCCTCCCTTCCAGTAATTCTTGTAAAGGTGTGCAAGATAAGTCAACACTCACCTTCTTGAACACTCCCTGTCGTTTAGCCTTCAAATCTAAAACTTGCTCATTGAGTGACTCACCAGTCCCATCAACTGTTTCCACAGCTCCCATCAGCACAGGCGAACCATTGCCGACAATCCCCACCGTAATCTCGCGCCCTGCAATGAATTCCTCACAAAGCACGGGTGCTTGAAATGAATCATGCAATTCATCAACCACTTGACGTAGTGCCATTAATCCCTCACTCGTGTCAAATCGCCGCAATCCCAGCGAATAACCTTCACAAGCGGGTTTTAAAATGGAAACTGGCCAAGGCGGTAGAGACTCAATCTCCTCACTTCGCGTGTAGCGGAACCAACTCGGCGTCAAAATTCCACACCACTGCAACACGGGTTTAAGCAAATCTTTATTCAACGTCAGGCTTTTCGCCGTCGCATCACCACCCGTATAAGGAACACTCAGTTGCTCTAAAATTGCCGGTGCCAAAGCCGTGCGGTTGCGAGAGAGCGATCGGACTGAAAGATTCCAGACAAAATCCGGTAACTGATTAGAACGCCACCGTTCGAGTAAAGCGTCCAAGGTTCCAATGCGATCGATTTGGTAACCCAAAGCAGCTAAATGAGACGCTACTGCCTCTACCTCTTCCGGTTCGCGCCAGTGATAGTGAGTCTCTTCTTTCGCTGTTGGGACTGACATTAGGTCAGCCTGACGCTCGTATAGTAATCCAATTACTCGCACGTTTCTACTAATTAACTAAAGAGAAGTTGCCAACTAACGATCGCGATCGCAAAATCCGCGAGAATATGGCTAAAGTAACTCGGCCAGATCGAATGGTAAATCAAATAGCACCACGACCATATTGCCCCAGCCAAGAAAACGCCTAATGAGGCTAGCACGACTACCAGCCAGTTCGGAGTGTAAGCGACCAAGTTAATAATGTGATGAAGTGTGAAAAGTAGCCCAGACAGCAAGACTGCTCCTTTTCCTGGTATCAGAACTTCACACTTGCTCATACCAAACCAACGCCAAATGTACTCTTCAAAGAGTGAGTTAATCAAAGTCCAATACAGTGCGCCAATTAAGAAAATAGTGGGACTGCTGATACCGACTTGTTGCGCTTTAGCGCGGACATCCCTAACATCGATCCAGTGCTGCCCGAAAAGCCAATAAGCACCGAGGATGATGCCGAACATCAACAGTCCCAACACGGTTCCAGTTAACATCTCGCGTCGCTTTGGCAGCGATATACTGAGCTTGGCGCGATCGACCCCAAAAAACCATGCAAGGGGCAGCACCAGCAATCCAACTTGGCACAATGAAAACGCTATACGTCCGATTAAGCCTGGAACGTATAGTGCCATTACCCGACCAAGGCAGGCAGCAGATACGAGCAGTAGCAAAGCTGTTAGTGCATTTGTGCGGGAGCGAGTCTCGATCATCTGACATCCTCCAGCGATCGCTTGATATGGTGCTTAACGGTAAAAGCTTTGGTACGACTCTTCGGTGAGTTTTGTGCCACTTTTACAAGTTAGCCAGCTTAGGGTTAGCTCGTGTTTAAAGACGATGATGCTTCTCTAATCCTTGCTGGATATAGACATGAGCTAAAGCTCAGCGCGTGCGATCGCGTTTGACTATTGAGATGTAACCGCTTGGTACAATAGACAATTTGATAACTGGTACAACTTAGCTTGACTTTTAGTTTTCTTAGTCACTCTGCATTCAAAATTCTTTGATAGGCGTCGATAGTAGCTAGAGCGATCGCATCCCAACTGTAATGCTTCAAGGCATAATTCCGAGCATTCTCTCCTCGACGCTGCCGTTCCCCCTCATCCTGAAGCGCCTCCCGCAACACCTGAGCCAAGGAATACGACTCACACGAACAAATCCACCCCGCTTCTGCGCCCTGAATATCTTCCCAAATATAAACGCGATCGGAAATGACGACTGGCGTTCCAGCAACCATCGCTTCTGCGACTGCAATACCAAAGTTTTCGTAATAAGAAGGTAGAACAAATAAATCAGCCTCTTGTAACAAAGCTGCCTTCAATTCACCAGTTACAAAACCCGTAATTGTCGCGCAAGACGATAGCGGAGAAGCCTTGATTTGTTCTCTGATTTTGTTTTCATAATCTGGGTCTTGAGGATTCGTCCCAGCCAAGACAAAGTGAAAATTTGGTATGGGAGATTCATCAGTCGCCCCTACTAACAAACTTTCCAGCGCTGGAATTAGCAAATTCAGTCCCTTCTTTGGGTCAATCCGGGACATAAACAGTACTAAAGGTTGGTCTTCAGGAATACCTAACTGACGCCGCGCTTCTCCTTTGGGGTGCATCATCTTCCCTACCTCCCCTCTAGGTTGGGGGGGGTGAACGCCCAGTGGAATCACTAAATCCCGCGTCT
>DATNPT010000611.1:0-8507 GCA_036703075.1 Chroococcales cyanobacterium | reverse complement strand
TTAATCCTATTGAGTTATGGTGGTCACAACTGAAGGCATTCTTCCGTCAATTTTCTCCAAAAACTAGCAAATTGGTTGATGTTTTATTAGCAACTGCCATTGATTTGCTCGCTCCTGAGCATTTACGAAATTGGTTTACCTATTGTTGTTACTGTACTGTATGAACCTGGAATAGGCTGTAACAATCGAACATTTAAGGTAAATGTCACTTATTTAAGAGCCTGGAAATTTATTTCCAGCTCAAAACTCTAAATAGCTAAAGCTTACTATGAAAGTCTTTCACTGAAGCCTAAATCCTTTAGCCGCTAATTGCTTACGAAGACTCTCAATAATTACGGAATCAAGAGTATTTTTGCCATTATTAGCACTAGCTTGGCGCTGTTTCTCAATATATCCAGTACGTTTTTGATACAAGTCCTTAATCGTTGCTTGAATTACCTTTCTTTCAGCTCTCTTGGCTGCTACATACTCCTGCTTTTGAGCTAAGCTCATCCCCCGCATAGCTGGTGGTAAAGCATCATTTGATAATCTCTCTAAGGTAACTATTCCCCGATCGAGAGCATCGACCAAGTCCCAAGACGAATTCTGATAGTATTGAGACGCTTTGGAGGCACCGCGCATCACTTCACTTCTGCCAGAGTTACTATCTTCAGCCGCCTGACGTTGTTGCCCTACTTCTCCTTCTGCACCATAGGGAATGTAAGTTTGATTGAGTTTAGCATTCCAAGCCGCAATATCCTTATCGTAAGGCGATTCAATAAACGCAACCTTTTCGTCTTGATTAATATTGAAGGAGCTGCCTTGTGCTTGATAAGCTCCTGAAGCCCAAAGTTGTCGTTCCTGACTTTCCGCTGAACCGCAGTAGATAGTATTGACGAGAGTATCTCCCTTAACAGCGAGAGCGACAGATTCCCGCCAACCTATCGGACCTTGATCGAAGGGTTCATTACCGGCAATAAAAATAACGTGAAAATCATTCTTATCTTTACTCCAGTTTAATTCTTGCATCGCTGACCGAATGACCCAACCTGCATATTCTTGACCGCCTTTAGTTTGGATACTAAATAGCTTTTCGGAAACTAAATCTAACTCCGGAGTAAATCCAGTTAAGAGTCTGACAAAACCTTCGGAGGACGGTAAATTATCATTACCATAATGGTAGAGAGCAACTTCTAGCTCGGGTACTTCTCCATCTTTGGTTACTTTAGTTAAAGAGTTAACAATTTGCCAAAGTTGAGTGCGGGCTTGGTCAATCAATCCATCCATGCTATTACTCGAATCTAAAAGGATGGCAATCTGAATTTTTGCTTTGGCAAAAGCTTGGGTAGGAAAACATAAAATGCTCAAGGTTAGAGCTGTAGCGAATAAGCTTCGAGTTAGTTTCCGCATGGCTTTTCTGATTTTGTTATGAAATGGGAGTTTGTGCTAATTTAAGCTAGATTTTGCCTGAATTGTGGGTCTTCAGTTCGTCGCGATCGCACTCTCTCTTGTTGTTTTTGATTTACACCCTATCTACTTTGTCAATACGTCATTCGATAGGTTTCTAAAATAACATTCCAACTCGTATTAGAAAGCGATCGCATTCACCGACTTGAAATTAAAATTTATGAACAGCTAATTGTTAGATTGCTAATAATTAGAACCCTATATAAAAACTTCTCCAACATGAAAGCGGATTCTTCAGTGCCTTCACCCGATCGCTCGCCCAACGATAAGTGGTGGGCAATGCTAGGTATTGGGCTTGGCGTACTGATGTTTACTATTGATACCAGCATCGTTAATATTGCCCTGCCAACGCTAGTCAACGAACTTCATACAACCTTTGCCACAATTCAATGGGTGGTTCTGAGTTACCTACTAATCGTCACGGCATTGGTGCTTGGCGCGGCACGCCTAGGCGATATGCTGGGCAAGAAGCGCCTATACAATATCGGGCTAGTTATCTTTACCATCAGTTCGCTGTTGTGCGGAGTTGCGCCCTCTGTTTACTATCTAATTGGGTTTCGAGCGCTGCAAGGTCTAGGTGCTGTGTTTATCTCTGCACTGGGAGCGGCAATTATTACTGAAGTTTTCCCAAACTCCGAGCGGGGACGGGCATTGGGGATTATTGGTGCGATTGTTTCACTGGGAGTTGCGCTGGGGCCGACAGTAGGTGGGTTGCTGATTGGGATCAGAGGTTGGCGCACGATCTTTCTAGTGAATATTCCCATTGGCATCGTTGCCAGTTTCATTGTTGCTCGTGTCGTACCGCCTTCTGCACGAAGTAGCGCCAAACAACGGTTTGATTGGCTGGGGTCGCTGGTCATCATGGCAACGCTAACGTGCTTCGCTCTGGGTATGACTGAAGGACAGAACAAAGGCTTTAATAGTGCGATCGCATTAACTCTACTTGCTGTTGCGGCGATCGGCTTAATTTGTTTTATTGCGATCGAAGCTCGCATCCATCAGCCCATGCTAGAACTTAGTATCTTTCGGAATCTTCAGTTCAGCCTCAGCTTGTTGATGGGCGTGTTAGTCTTTATCTCCATCGCCGGTTTAATTTTTATCCTCCCCTTCTTCCTAGAACTGGTGTTGCATTATTCCACTCAACAAGTGGGGCTACTGCTAGCAGTATCGCCAGTTTTAGGTGGGATTGTTGCCCCGTTCTCTGGTTCTCTATCCGATCGCTTGGGACCGCGTATCATCAGCTTGTTGGGATTGGTGTTGATGATTATTGGATGCTTGTTGCTGAGTACCGTTGATGCTCAATTGACTCAACTCGGCTATATTCTGCGAGTTGCACCCTTTGGCATAGGGTTAGGGATGTTCCAATCGCCCAACAATAGCGCGATTATGGGAGGCGTATCGCGCGAGAGGCTAGGTATTGCCTCAGGATTACTGTCATTGACGCGGACATTTGGACAGACGACAGGCGTACCCCTACTGGGTGCTTTATTCGCTGCTTTGACCCTCACCAGCGCGCACCTGGTACCTAGCGCTAACGTCACAACAGCACCGGCTGAGGCGTTAGTTTATGGAGTGCAACATACCTTGCGAATTGCAGCAGGAATTCTTAGCGTTGCTACTGCTTTGACAGCGATTATCTGGAGGATAGAACGCTCTCAAGGTAAGGCTTCCTTGTAGCATTAGTCTAAAGCAGGGGTATCTTATCCCCCATCAAAAGTGAACAGCGACCTACTGTTCACTTTCGATCGCCAAGCTTCAAACCGGGGGCGTGTCAATCGTTGTACGCGCCATAGGGCCTAAGTGTATTTGTTGCTCAACATCGTTAAACTTCTGCTGTGCCAATCGCTCAGGAGCCAGAAGCGAAACGACAATTCCCACGATAAATGAGAGTGGGATGGTTATCAGTCCTGGGTTCTTCAGAGGGAAAAGTGCGTCAGCATGCTTGAGAACATCAATTTGAATCGCTGGAGACAAATAAATCAGCACCAATGACAAAATGGTGCCGACTAACATACTGGCTACCGCGCCATTCGTTGTGAAGCGCCGCCAGAGCATTGACATCAGTAGGGCAGGGAAATTGGCACTAGCTGCGATCGCAAATGCCAAACCAACCATATAAGCCACATTCTGCCCCTGAAAAATAATCCCTAGAATAATTGCCAAGGCACCCAGCACAACTGTTGCACCACGAGCTACCCTGAGTTGCTCTGACTCATCAGCATGACCAGCACGTACCACATTCACCCACAAATCGTGGGACAAAGCGGCTGCTCCAGAGAGCGTTAACCCAGCCACAACAGCCAGGATAGTGGCGAAAGAAACCGCTGAAATGAAGCCTAAAAAGGCATGGCCCCCCAAGACTTCTGCCAACATTGGTGCAGCCATATTGCCACCCGCATCAATCTTCTTGATATCGGCTTGACCGACAAACACCATCGCCCCGAAACCGAGAATAAAGGTGAGTAAGTAAAAGAAGCCAATAAACACTGTGGCATAAGTAACCGAGTTGCGAGCCGCTTTCGCATCTCGTACCGTGTAGAATCGCATCAGTATATGGGGCAATCCCGCTGTGCCGAACATCAGCGACATTCCTAGCGAGATAGCATTCCACGGATCGGAAACCAGTTTACCAGGAGCAAGGACACCAGCATTATATTTAGCCGTAGCCGCATTAAACAGTGCCAGTGGATTCATGCCAAATTTGGCAAGTACCAAAATAGACAGCAGTATAGTCCCGCCTAGCAACAAAATCGCTTTGATGATTTGTACCCAAGTGGTGGCAATCATCCCGCCGAAAATCACATACGCCAACATCACGCCGCCGACAATCATGACAGCTAATGCGTAATCTAGCCCAAACAGCAGCTTAATTAGATTACCTGCACCGACCATCTGGGCGATGAGGTAAAAGGTAATCACTGCCAGCGTGCCAATTGCAGCAGCGATTCGCACTGGCGTTTGGCGCAAGCGATAGGCTACCACATCGGCAAAGGTGTATTTACCTAGATTGCGTAGCGGTTCTGCAATTAAGAACAGGACGATTGGCCAGCCAACCAGGAAGCCTATCGAGTAAATTAACCCGTCGAAGCCGTTCAGCGCTACCAGTCCAGCGATACCTAAAAAGCTTGCCGCGCTCATAAAATCACCGGCGAGGGCAAGACCGTTTTGCAAGGCCGTGATATTGCCTCCCGCCGTGTAGAAGTGCGATGTTGTTTTAGTTCGCTGCGCCGCCCAGTAAGTAATGCCAAGCGTAATAGCAACGAAGAGAAAGAAGAAAAAGATGGCTAGCGGATTAAATTGTCCGAGATTAGTAGTAGTAACCGCCAGCAAATTAACATGTCCAAAACTTATATTCATGGTTTATTGCCTCGTGAGCTGAGCAATTTTCTCGTCGTAATTGGTATTTGCCCAGCGCACGTACACGTAAATTAGCACCCATGCAGAGACAATCACCAACGCACCCAGCAAGATACCCAAGCTGAGTCCTGGAAGCAGCAATAAACCCATCAGAGGTCTGTCGAAGGCAATCAGTAAAATGAAGCCAAAGTAGATGAACATCATGATACCCGTGAGTAACAGCGCTACTCGCCAGCGTTGAGCTGCCAGGGTAGCCAAGGCATTTGCACGTTCGTCCATAGTTTTCTCCTATGTGGTGTAGCACCTGTCTAGGTGCTAAATTTTTGAACCTAAATTTTTTAAACGTTCAGAGGAATATCCTATTAAACCGTTATCTCACTCTTCCAACGTCACTTACTTTAATTTTTGTAATTATTAGAGCTTGAGCAACTAAGTCTTTTCAGAATCACAAAAGACTTGATGCTTGAGTTCGACCATTGTGAAAAATATTAAAGATATCTGTATTTTTTAGTGAAATATGGCGCAAAAATAGGCAATGGCAATGAATCCAATACCAGCTAGACAAACCAGAAATAAAAGACAGAACTGACTAGGACTGTACATTTTTAGTTACCTACTGATTGACTGCTCTAGACTTGCCCAGTTTTGCTCGCAACTCGTCGCCTAATTTTCAACGTAAGTGCTTAGCGTTTAAGCTATGTGTCGAGCGATCGCACTTTTTGCTAACTAATACCCTGTCCCTACTACTTCGATCGTTCCATCAACTCGCTAAATCGAGCAGCAATGAGTGCAACCCTTCTACCCGCTTTAGCTCTAAGCCTCGTTCAAATATTTCATTGATTGGGAGCATTTGCTCCTCAACCGTCATGAATTTATGGTCTTGGGTTGAGCGAATAATGGAACCATCTTCTAGATAATATTCAAATACGTCTTGCTGTCCGCGATCGTGCCACTGCGCGATCGGTTGGGTATACACGTAACCGTTACTATCTACGCTGTATACCGTACAGTTAATACCGTCCTCCACAATTTTGCCAATCGGCATCGGACCGTATTCAACAGTAAGAATTTCAGTGTCATAACTCAAGCAATATTCAGCAAACAAAATCATTTGCTCGAATAAGCCTTCCGCGATTCGTTTAGCTACTCCATTTTTAGCGGCACCATCGATAAACGTTTCTCGATGTTTCTGCATCTCAGAAACCTTCTTCTTTCCCATTGCTCGGCGCAGCAAATCGGCTTGCCCCAATGAATACCCTGCCAAATCTTGAGCCATTTTCATAATTTGCTCTTGATAGCAAAGAGTTCCGTAGGTTTCTTTTAAGATTGGTTCTAATAAAGGGTGTTGGTACTCTACTTTTTCTCGACCGTGTTTGCGGTCAATAAACTTGGGAATGAGTCCAGCATCTAAAGGCCCAGGTCGGTAGAGTGCCAAAATCGAAGAGATATCTTCAATACTAGACGGTTTGAGGTCGCGAACCACCTGACGCATTCCCGATGATTCCAATTGAAAGATACCTTCTAGGTCGCCTCGCTCTAAAAGTTTGTAAGTTTCTTTAATATCATTAGGAAGTTTTTTAACTTCACCCTTTTCTAGAATAGAGAATGCTCTTCGTTCATCAAGGGGAAGTTGATCTAAATCCAGTTCAATATTTTTACTTGTTTTAATTAATTCTGCTGTTTTTTGGATAGTTGTTAGGTTTTTCAGACCCAAGAAATCCATTTTCAAAAGTCCCAGAGATTCCAAATCTTCCATGAAATACTGGGTAATCACAGCACCATCGTTATTCACCTGTAATGGCACAATTTCATCTAGCGGTTCAGCGGAAATCACGACACCAGCCGCGTGGACGCCAAAGGTTTTGTTCGTCCCCTCAATCCGCATCGCCATATCTATCCAATGTTGAACGTTGGGGTTGTTTTTGTAGGCTTCTCTAAACTCTGGGGCTGGTGTTTGCTCGGAAATCATTACTGAGAGTTTGGTTGGCTTACCCCGCACAACAGGGATAAGCTTTGCCATTTGATCGGATTCCTTGTAGGGAATATTTAACACTCTAGCGACATCTTTCAAGACAGCCTTAGACGTGAGGCGGTTAAATGTAATAATCTGAGCTACCCGGTCTTTGCCATACTTAAGGGTGACATATTCAATCACTTCATCGCGTCGTTCAATGCAGAAATCGGTATCAATATCTGGCATCGATTTCCGCTCTGGATTCAAAAATCGTTCAAAGAGAAGACCATGATGAACGGGGTCAATATTGGTAATTTTTAAGGCGTAAGCTACTAGAGAACCCGCCGCACTTCCTCGTCCTGGACCGACGGGAATCCCTCGATCCCTAGCATATTTAATGTAATCCCACACGACTAAGAAATAGCTGGAGAACCCCATCTGCTGCATCATTTTCAGCTCGTAGTCTAGACGCTCTTTGTAGACGGGTTCAATTTCGCTACGAGAGCGACACCTTAAGCGCGTGACTAGTCCTTCCCAAGCCACTTCTTCGAGATAAGTATCAGCGGTATGTCCACTCGGCACGGGATAGTTGGGGATGCGGGGTTCCCCCATAATTTCGTAGTGCTTAACTTTGTCGGCGACTTCTAGGGTATTTGCGATCGCTTCTTGAATTACGTCATCGGGTAGATGATCCCGAAATAATCGCGCCATCTCTTGCGCCGACTTCAGATATTCAGTGCCGCTATAGCGCATCCGCTTATCTTCGATAATTAACTTGCCTGTCTGGATGCACAGTAAGGCGTCGTGAGCTTCGACATCGTAGCAGGAGATAAAGTGAGAGTCATTGGTCGCAACAATTTTAATCCCCAGTTCGCGGGCAATTTTAACCAGTTCAACGTTAACAAGACGGTCTTCGACAGACCCGTGATCTTGAATTTCTAAGTAATAATCATCACCGAAAACCTCCTTGTACCACTGAGCAACCTCACGGGCAAGTTTGAAGTCGCCTTTGAGAATCGCTTGGGGAATTTCCCCACCCAAGCAGGCACTGGTAACCATTAAGCCGTCGCGATATTGCTTAAGTAGCTCTTTATTAATGCAGGGACGAGAGAAAATTCCTTTACCCTGAATCCCCCTGAGGTTAGAAATCGTAGTCAGCTTGACTAAATTTTTGTAGCCTTGGGTGCTTTTTGCCAAGACTACTTGGTGATACTTGCGGTAACGTTTCGTCTTATCCTCAATGTCCCCGTTGATTACATACATCTCATTACCGATAATCGGCTTGATGTTCCGACCTCGGCAGACTTTAATCAGTTCGATCGCGCCATACATAACTCCGTGATCGGTCAGCGCGATCGCGGGCATTCCCAATTCCAGCGCACGTTCTATGAGTTGTGGCAGCTGAGAAGCTCCATCTAGCAAGCTGTAATCACTATGAATATGTAGACCAACAAAGGACATGGGCTTTACAACCGATGACAATAGACGAGATTAGACTAGATTAATCGATTCTGGTCTCTATATTTAGTGAGTTATAGATTCTCTAACCCTATATGTAGAGGCGTGTAGCAGTTGAGCTGAGTGGATAGTTAATCCCAGTTTAAATCGACTATAGCGGTTCTCGCTTGAGTGGAGTACATCTAACTCCTGCCCTCTGCCTTAAAACGAATGTCACTGACTTAAGCATTAATCAACCCTTGCGCGGGGGGGAGAGGGGGAAACCCTCAAGTCCGGGTTTTCTTTAATACCT
>DATNPT010000610.1:0-4587 GCA_036703075.1 Chroococcales cyanobacterium | reverse complement strand
GATGCGGCGTTTAATGATGATATTTTGATAAATTTGGCACTCTCATCAATTTCTACTCAGAAAAAAGCTGGCGATCGCCTGATATGCAAAAGCTCTAGGATTTAGAAATAACAAAAGTCTACGGAGAGTGACAGAAGAGGGATACGGTGGTAATCATTACTGCCGTTTCACTGCGAGGGACTCGCGGAGGCAGTTGTGCCATGAAAATCAGGATTGCCAGCGCATTCACAAACCCAATCATCACAGCACGAGGGACAAATTTCATCTGGCGTCCTAGTTTGAGGACACCAAAGAGGATTTGCAAAATCCCTGTCAGAATTGTGGTGGCAAACAGGTATTGCAATCCATGCTCTTTAACTAGGTGAATCATCAGCAATGCCATTGCGCCAGTTGCCGCTGAAATTAACCCTGGTCGTCCACCTACAATTGCCGTCACTACTGCCATGGTAAACGAGGCATATAGCCCAACTTTCGGGTCAACCCCTGCGATGATGGAAAATGCGATCGCCTCTGGAATCAGCGCTAGTGCGACAACAGTCCCAGCTAGGATATCTGCCCGGACATTAGAAAACCACTCTCGCCTCAAAACAGTTGTATTCAAATTACCTCCTAAAGTAGCTGTCCACAAAAAGCCAAGGTCTTAACGTACTGGAAATATCCCACCCACCATAAGCCTGGGAGAGAAACAAGTACGATGAGGAGAAAATAAGTTGTTGCTAGCGCTTTAATGAGAGAGTCTATAAAGACCGCACTGCACTAGCTAAAGTCTATGTATCGGTGAAAACAAATAAGTCGTTTCAAGTTATAAATGAGCTTTTCTACAAGCTCATTTCTTTAGCACATCTAAGAGGTTAGTTAGCTTACTGACCGCAACGCGAACTAATCCAACTCAGACCAGTATTGACTAGCCAAGATTTATACTGTTTATACTGTTAGATGAGAGCAACTTTTCGTTACAGCAAGGCTCTCGTTCCACACTACGGTGGACAATTCCGAATACTTAGGGCTAGTGAAGAGATTGCTTTTTGCAGCATTACTTGCATCTGTTAGCCGATGAATACCCACAAGGAAACTTATGGTTTCGGCAGCCAAATTGGTCAGTTTATGGAGCGCAAACGCGCCGAACAAGAGCGAGAGCAGTTGTTTGAGCAGGAGCGGGCAGCAAGAAAAGAGGCAGAAGCAGCAAACCGCATCAAGGATGAGTTTCTCGCGGTGTTGTCCCATGAGTTGCGATCGCCCCTCAACCCGAGCTTGGGTTGGACACAACTGTTGCGAAAGGCACAAAGTGCTTCACTTGCTCAAATTGGGATATGTCGTTTTCGGCTTCTGGTGCTCCAAAAGCTAACCCCAAATCGGCAAGGAAGCCGTTACTACTACGAATTCTCTAAAAAGCTTTCATCCTGCAAAATTTTGAAAAGGTCAAAACCTTCTTCCACCAAACAGGCATGACCCTTATGCGGTATAGTCACGATTCTAGCATTGGGTAGAATTCTAGCTAGGCGCTTTGCCTCTGCTACAGACGGCAAAATTAGGTCAGCCTCACTAGCAATTAGTAAGACAGGTTGAGTAAATTGACTTAATTTCATCTCATCAATATCAAACTCCCTCATTAGAGTTAAACGCTGCATTACTGCTTGCTTGGGAGCATCTTGGACTGATTGAAACAAGGCATGATGAGCTTTAGGCGACAGTCGATTTAAAGAAGTAAGAGCAGGCAAAGCCATGAAGGAGGAGTTTTTATAAAGGAATTCAGGTACCCAGGGGAACAGGTATGAACCCCAATTTAACCAAGGTACCCGATGAAATGAAGAAGCCGAATTGATTAAAATAATCCGATGAAATAGTTGGGGATAGCTCAGCATAGCTTTCAGCGCTATGCAAGTCCCGAACGATTCAGCACATAAATAAACAGATGAGCGAGGCGTTTTTTCTAATTCTGCTTGAGTTAAAGCGATAACTTGCTCTGAAAGGTGAGTCCAACTGGTAAATTCATCGGATGGAATCACCAAGCAACGCACATCAAAAGCGATTTCTAAACCTGCTGTTTGGATACTCATCAGTTCCTTCCCCGTCTCGTCCATTCCTGGGAGAAACACAAACAGCGGATAGGCTGGGTTGGATGGTGAGGGAGTTATAAAATAAGGATGGTTAGGAACTTTGGACATCTTTTCCATCTCCCAAGTTACTCTAGTTTGAGCTGCACGGATTGAGGTTTGGATAGCGCCTGTAGTTCTTCCCAGGAATAATGTCTGGGTAATTCAATGGGTTTCGTGTCGGCTCCCAACCCCAGGCTTGGCTGAATTTCTGCGATCGCTTCTTCGGCAATTCCAGCCACCTTATTCCCTAAAATACCGCCTGCGATCGCTCCCGCCACACTGCCCAAGGCAGCACCAACCTTTCCACCAACCGAATCACCAATTGCAGCCCCTGCGGCTCCACCTCCAACGGCACCCAATCCCGTTGCTAGGGGATGGGAAGTTGCAGATTCTTTTCTACTCTTTTCCTGTTCGCTTTGCGATTCAACGGATGGTCGTGTATTGTTCGTATCACTCATAATAATTACCTCAATGCGCGTTCATTTCTCACTGGTTCCTGCTCGTCTTGGCGACTGCTCTGCTCTCCCTGCTTAATTTCGCGTTCTAAGAAATAGTTCAACAGCGTTCGCAGCATCACGATCGCCCCTAAATTCAAAATGTCCTGGCGAGTGGGTGCAACTGCCGTGCGGAGGATATCACTAGCTACAGTAAATTCCAGCCCCAATGCCAGCACTCGTCCCAGTTTTAAACGAATCCCTTCAGTCGCATCTACATGTCTTCTGGAACGCGAGAAGAGTTGCCGTAGGTAATCCCAAATTCCCCGAATCACACCCAGCCCAATCACCACTGCTGCCGCAATTTCTGCTCCTGCTGCTAAATAGCCCGCAATTACTTTGAGCCAGGACTCCAAAGGACTAGCGACACTTTCTGCTGACGTGCCTCCTCCAACATTAAGGCTCAACAGAAGTACCAGTCCAAAAATTAATCCTAGAGGCAGTAACAGGTTGACGAGTGATTCGAGGAAACGTTCTTGTTTCATCGTTGGGTTATCTCATAGGATTTTGGATTACTGAAACTCTTGCTAATTAGTCGCTTAGAGAATTGAGCTATCAAAGGAATAAAGTAAAACGGTATCAGCATAAATCGGCTCTGCTTGTGCTACTTCAGCATTTGGGCTAGATGTTCGCCAACACGCAATGCATTCGCCATAATCGTTAGCGTTGGGTTAACCCCTGCATTTGACGGAAAGAAACTACCATCTACCACGTAGAGATTCTCGACATCATGGGTACGGCAATTGAGGTCAAGGACTGATGTTTCGGCATCTGTGCCAAATCGACAGGTGCCGCATTGATGTGCAACGGCTTGTTCGGGTATGTGGCTGCGGGGATAAATACTAAAGGGTATGACATGTTGGGCTGCACGACCAATCGACTTGAGGACAGATGTCCAGCGATGGATTAGGCGATCGCTTGCTTCCTGATTGTTCGGCGTATAATCAACGTGAATCTTGTCACCCACCACGCGAATTCGATTATTGGGGTCGGGTAAATCTTCTGTCTGCAACCACCAGCCAACTGAGCGCTCGGCAAGCAAATGTAGCTCGTAGTGAGGAAGCAGTTTAACCAACGGAGCCATGAGTGGAGGGGCTTCTGCTGGCATCATATCCGCTAGGACATTACCCGTGTTTTGCACCATGCCCATCGGATAAGAGAAATCCGGCTCTCCCCAGTAAAAGTCGTTGACAGCGATCGTTTTTTGAAACTTAGCGTGATTTACGTCTAGATGCAGGGAAACAATAGCCGTTTCCAGATGCTTCATGAAATTCCGCCCCACTTGATCGGAACTGTTTGCCAAGCCATTGGGATGCTTATCGTTAGCAGAGCGTAATAGCAAGACAGCCGAGTTGATGGAGCCACAGGCAACAACCACAATATCACTTGTAAACCAATGCCGCTCTCCGGCAATGTCAGTCTCCACACCCGTAACCTCTCGTCCTGACTGGCTGGTATGCAGCCGCAAGACTTTTGCATTCGTCAGGAGTGTAAAGTTGGAATAGGCTTCACGGGTAGGACGAATGGCATTAACTTCGGCATCGGCTTTAGCACCGACTAGACAGGGATAGCCGTCAAACGTATCGCAGCGAATGCAGGGACTTTTTGTGCGATCGCGTTCATTTAACTTTAATCCTAATGGCAAATGAAAGGGATAATAGCCTAGTTCTCGAATATTATCGGCAATCTCCTGCATATCCGGTTCGTGGCTAACCGGAGGATAGGGATACGGCTCACTGTATGGGGGTTCAGTTGGATCGCCGCCTCGCTCACCATGAACGTCATAGAGCTTTTCCGCCTGCGTGTAGTACGGCTCGAAGTCTGAGTACTTGAGCGGCCATTCTGGAGAAATTCCTCTCTTGTGGATTACCTTGGTAAAATCTCGCTCCCGCAATCGAATTAGGGCTGCACCGTAGAGTTTAGTATTGCCACCAACCCAGTAGCCCGTCTGGGGTTGAAACGCCTTGCCTTGTCTGTCGTACCAATGTTCATCCGTG
>DATNPT010000599.1:0-10061 GCA_036703075.1 Chroococcales cyanobacterium | reverse complement strand
CCCATTGACCGCTGTGCATCCGGATATAAGTCCAAGGCGCGGTTAGGCAGACATCGAGCGGCACTGTTGGACTGACTGGCAGGCAGAGGGCTGCGCCTGCACGTTCTAGCAGTTTGTACACCTGTGGAGTCAGCCAGCTTTTGTGACGAAATTCAAAGGTGTACCGTTGTTGCGGGTATGCTTGCAGCAATTCCAAGAAGGACTCAAGGCGATCGCTATTAATCGACCAAGTATGAGGAAACTGGAACAGAATCGGACCGAGCTTTTCCTCTAAGCCAGATGCTCGCTCCATCAGGCGAGATAGTGGCTCTTCAGGGTCTTTCAACTTCTTCATGTGAGTGAGAAAGCGGCTACCTTTGACAGCAAATAGAAACTCTGGCGGTGTTTGAGTTCGCCAAGTTTCAAAGACAGACCGCTCTGGCAGACGATAGAAGGAGAAGTTAACTTCTACGGTGGGAAAGTGTTCTGTATAAAATGCCAGTTGCTCACTCCCAGGCAGCTTCGGTGGATAGAAGATGCCCATCCAGTGCTTGTAAATCCAGCCGCTAGTACCGATTTGTAACTGTGGGATTGAGCTAAAGGATTGAGAGTCTCGATTTGGCTTTTCGCTCATTCGCTATGCTAGCCCGATTGACCCTGAACCAGTGTTCATCAATTCCAGCCTAAATTCCGCAACTAACAATTGCTATTAACTTGCGGAGGATATTTTTTGTAGCTATGCCGCTTGTAAGGTTTCTGTATTAAGTCCCGATCTGTGCGCCGATAAACTCTTAAGCCGTTAACAGTTCGTCTAATTCCGCATAATCCGGTAACGTTGTATCAATTGGCTGACCATTTCTAATCACAATTCGGTCATGCTGAGAGCGAGACAAGAGTTCGCTGAAGTTGCGTCCTTTAAACAAAATTAGATCGGCGGGAAGTCCAACACCAATTCGTCCTACATCCGGTAAACCTATTAAGTCAGCAGGCGTCTTAGTCACGGCACAGGGCCAATCTCCGTAAGGTACATCTAAATGGGCGATTCTAACCGATTGCGTGAAGACTTCCAGTACATCATGATCGCCAAATCCATAAAAAGGATCGCGGCAGTTATCGCTGGCAACCGTCACAGGAATTTCGTGTTGCTTGAGTTCTTTGAGTAACGTTACTCCTCGCCATCTCGGAGTGCGATCGCATTCTCGATCTTGCAAAAAGAGATTGCACATGGGTAAGCTAACAATACCAATTCCTGCTTGCTTGACTAAGTCCAACGTTTTCGCAACCACGTCTGGTGACTGAACGGCTAAACTACAACAGTGACCGCAAATAATTTGTCCGGTAAATTCGTGGCGAAGCGCTGTTTCCGCAACTTTTTGCAAACAAATTGAATTTGGATCGCCGTTTTCATCGGTATGGAAGTCGAGATTTAAACCTCGTTGTTGAGCTAAATCAAATACTGTATCGAGTTGGGCATCTAAGTCAGGATTCATGTAAGCTACACCACCTAAAATGCCTCCAACTTCAGCAATTTTATCAGCTAAGGCAACACCTTCAGGAGTTTGGTAGTAGTCGAGAGAAACGAGAGAAACAGCTTGTAGAATGACTCGATCTACCCATGCTTGCTGAAGCGTTTTAAACGCCTCCAAACTAATGGATGATTGTTCGCCAGACGAGTCAATATGAGTGCGGATGGCTTTAGTACCGTGGGCATAGCTGCACTTGATGCCGAATTCCATGCGGCGATAAACATCTCGTACCTGCCAATACTTGTCGCTGTCTGCTTTGGCAGCTTCAATTGCACCTGCGAAAGTCCCCTCTAAATTCGGCGTTCTATCCCAAATATGACCTTTATCCAAGTGGGTATGCATATCCACAAAACACGGCCATACTTGCCCTTTACGCCAATCAACCGTTGGCGTATCCCCAGTGGCACTACTTCCGGCTGGTACAATTTGTGCGATCGCTCCTCGTGCTATTTCCAGATCGACCCAGCATAATCCCTCATTCGTCTGCCTGAAGTCACTGCTTACCAGCAAAGCAGTTGGTACTTGAGCATTTTTTATCCAGTAGTTCTCTGAGCTTGGAATCATCACAAACGCCAATCGTCGATTTCCCTATCAAACTTTTTGCTTTAGCACAGGTGTGTTCTGCATAAGTCTGCCCTAAGTAAGAGATATATCCAGTAGAGGAAACCACTCGTCTATCTCTTAACGGGCAACTCCATATGCCAAAGCATCACCGAAACTATCTACCGATCGCAGCAGCCATCTGTTTAACGTCACTTCCTTTCGGTTCGAGTTTGACAAGAGCCACTTTAGCACCTACTACTCGAATACAGGATAGTGGCATTCAACTATCCACCTGGACTACACAGGCTCATCCGCCTCAACTCATTGCGCGATCGCAACGCACCTATAGCCTTCAATTACTCTCTCTAATTAATGCTGAACGTCAAAAAGTCGGTGCTCCTCCTCTGAGAACTAACCTTCAGTTAACTCAAGCTGCACTGGGACAATCTCAGGATATGGCAACCAACAACTTTTTCTCCCATACTGGCTCTAATGGCTCTGAGTTCTCGGATCGAATTAGCACCACAGGCTACGATTGGAGCGCAGTTGCGGAAAATATAGCGGCTGGACAATCCACTCCGACAGCTGTTGTGCGATCGTGGCTTAATAGTCCGCCGCACAAGCAAAATATGCTCAATCCCCAATATACAGAGGTTGGTTTTGGTTACGCCTATAACAGCCAATCTAGCAATAAAACCTATTGGACAGCAGAATTTGCCAAACCTTTTTAACCCTCCATATCTCTTTATCTCCTCTGCGACTTTTGTGCCTGGAGCGGTAGCCTACGGCAAGCCGCTACGCGTCTACCTCTCAAAAAATAATCAATTAATTCTCTCGTTTCACAGCACTCTCATGCCAATTCCCCAGCAAAAAGTCCGATAGCAGCGTCAACAACACGTAGATAATCACCCCCAACGCGGTGGTAAGAAATAAAGCCGCAAACATCCGAGGAATCTGTAGATTATAGCTTGCCATTAAAATTTGATAGGCAAGACCCGATCGCGTCCCTCCTGTCCCGGCAACAAACTCTGCTACCACAGCACCAATCAATGCTAAACCTCCACTAATCCGCAATCCTCCTAGGAAGTAAGGCAATGCACTCGGTAGGCGAAGATAGAGCAAACTTTGCCAGCGAGATGCCTTATAAAGTTGAAAGACATTACTCAGGTTATGGTCAACGCTGTTGAGTCCTAGGGTTGTGTTGGAAACAATCGGAAAGAACGCAACAATCCAGGCACAGACGACTAAGGCTGCAAAGGTATTGTTCTTGAGCCAGATGATGATTAAAGGCGCGATCGCAACAATTGGCGTCGTTTGCAAAATCACGGCGTAAGGGAAAAAACTTCGTTCGATCCACTTACTCTGAGTAAACAAAATTGCCACCAAAAGTCCTGAAACAATAGCTGCAATAAAAGCCGCAACTGTAATTTGCAGCGTAATTACCAGCGCAGGAAACAACGTATTCCAATCGCTAATCAGCGTTTGTAGCACTAAGAATGGCCCTGGTAGTAAATAGGGTGGCATCTTCGTGACTCGCACGAATATATCCCAAGCTAGGATAGCCAAGATGCCAACGACTACCGGAGCAATCACTTCTGCCGAAGCAAATTTTTTGAGCCAAGGTATCTGAATGAGTTGACGTAAATCTCTAGGTTGGTCTGCGTACATTTTGAATTTTAATTTTTAGAAATCTAGATTAAACCAAATTGTTAAATTTCTCGATTTCAAGAGGATGGCAATGCCATGCCCTACCCAAGACTTGCAGGTTAAAGAATACAGGTTCCTTACTTTTTGTTTTCATCGGTTCAAAACCTTTAGCAAGGGTTATATCATTTTGAGATGAGTATGTAATGATTTCCCTCTTTTTACTTTCTTACACCACGTTGGCTGTTTCGGGGGGAATGCCTGTCACCGCTTCCGTTAGACGCGCAGAAATCTCGCGGCAATACTCGTTACACAGTCGAGACGTGCGAAATTCTTCAGTACGGGGATAAGGCGCGTCAATGGTAACATCCGCCACCACTCGTCCCGGACGCGGAGCCATCACGATCGCTCGATGCGATAAGTACACGGCTTCGTAGATGTTGTGAGTAACAAACACAGTCGTCCAGTGTTGTTGCTGCCACAAATTTAGCAAGTCGCTGTTGAGTTTGCTGCGAGTCATCTCATCCAATGCGCCAAAGGGTTCATCCATTAACATGATGTTGGGCTGAGTCACCAGAGCTCTTGCGATCGATACCCGCATCTTCATCCCACCGGAGAGTTCGCGAGGGTAGCTGCGTTCAAATCCTGTCAAACCAACTAAGTTAATTGCCTCTTGCACGGCAATGCGGGATTCTCGCTGGGAGACACCCGCTAACTTCAACGGTAGGCGGACATTCTCAACCACGTTCGTCCAAGGCATCAGTGCCGCTTCTTGGAATACGAAGGCAAGTTCTGGCTTTTGATAACTGTCACCGAACTCAATACTGCCAGAAGTCATCTTGCCCAAGCCTGCAATCAGGCGCAGCACCGTACTCTTCCCACATCCAGACGGCCCAACTAAACTGATAAATTCTCCCTCACCGATTGTCAGGGCCATGTCTTGTAGGGCTACGGTACCGTTAGAGTAAACCTTCCTAACATGATTAATTGCGATCGCGTAGCGGGACGTAGTGTCGTGCTGCTCTTGAGAGTGATTCGCAGGGCGAGAATTCATATCAATATCTAAGATTTGGGATTTTTTTGGATACTAGCATCGATCTCCAGAGCATCGTTGTAGACGCGAATCCCTAACTTGAAAATAAGGCAGACGGCTCCAGGGTAGAAGGGATAAGAACTTTCATTCCTTTGTGGTGAGCGCAGCTCATGACGGCTAGTTAGAAAATAGCCCTAAAGAAAGAGTATTAGGCTTTCTGGTATGCCTCTACCCCCTTATTGATGAATTTTAAGGTAAATGCTTGCTTATAATCGGTGTCTTTTTTAAACACTCCCTGTGTCGCCATGCTATCAAAAAAGGATTTCCAGCGAGCTTCTGTCATCGCTCCAATTCCCAGCTTTTGTGCGTCACCGGAAGTGATAATACTGTATTTTTTCAGGCTCTCCAGTCCATATTTAAGCTGCTCGTCCGTCATTTCCGGATTATCCTTTTTTATTAACTCATTACCCGGTGCAGGATTTTCCAAGTAACTGTACCAACCTTTAATCGAGGCATCGACAAACCGCTGCACTAAATCGGGGTTTTTCTCAACTAGTTCTTTCTTCGTTTCAATCGTCGTTGAGTAGGGACTATAGCCATTGTCTGCCAGTAGTATAACTACAGGTTCAAATCCTCCCTGCTTCTTAATTGCTAAGGGTTCAGATGTCACGTACCCCTGCTGAGCGGACATTTTATCGGCTAAGAAAGGACCCGGATTAAAGTTATAAGGACGCTTTTGCTCATCCGTAAATTTATACTTCGCTTTCAGGAACGGCCAATACGTCGTGTTAGCAGAAGCTGAAACTAAGATAGGTTTTCCTTTTAATTTTTCTAGGGAGTCATTGCCTACACCAGGGTGAGCAATCAGCACTTGTGGGTCTTTTTGAAAAATAGCCGCTACTGTAATTTTAGGAATTCCTTCTTCGATCGCTGTAATGGCATCCGAACCATAGCCCATGAAAAAATCAACTGCACCTCCCATTAGCAACTGAGTGCTATTGGCTTGAGGCCCACCCATTTTAATCGTGACATCTAAACCATGCTCTTTATAAATTCCCGTGGCAACGGCTTGATAAAACCCACCATGTTCGGCTTCAGCAAACCAGTTCGTTCCATAGGTGATTTTATCAAGTTTGCCAGTAGAGGCAGAGTTAGAGGTTGAAGCAGCACTTTGTGATGGGGCTTTACTGGTAGTATTGGAGCAGGCTGCAATGATACCCGCTCCAATTGCCAGAGAGCCATACTGAATAAAGTTGCGACGATTCATTCGATATTTTCTACTCATAAACTTACCGCAGACAGGACTGGAAGTATCAACGAAACTATTATTCGCAAGAGGTAACCATCTAATCTGGGTGCATCCCGTTGCGTGTAAATTTGTAGTGTGAGTCTGAGATTTCGCGTATACCCACGAGCGAGCAAGAGGTTTACGCTACGCGAACGCACTACCCAATACTTTTGCTAGGATTGGGATGCTCCCTCCCAGCTTGCCCTAATCAGCTTGCGAGGGATAGAGACTAAACTTTAACACTTAAGTCTATCGGTTATTAATTTTATATCTTTGTATCAGATAATACTGAAATATTGGTAATTAAAAGTACTGCTACCTGTAAATGCTTCAACGCGATCGCTATCCTAGAAGCCATAGTTTGTTGTGCCAGTTGCAGTCGTTAGATGTAGGGTGCATGTTAGTGAAAGCAACGCATCTCTTGCCCTCACCCCCAGCTCACTCTCCCAATACTGGATGAGAAGGAGCCAAATATTAATTCCCTTTCTCCCAAGGCAAGAGAGAAGGGTGTCAAGTAATAAAATATTCAGCGATCGCGTCAGCAAATCCCTCAAAAGAACTGTAGTCTTTTGAAACAATAGAAACCTTTAACCCCAGCTTTTCGGCATTAGCAGCTGTATACGGTCCGAAACAAGCGACTACACAATCTTCGTAATCACTTTTTGAGTTGACCATGCTCAAAAAACTTTTCACTTCCGCTGTACTACTAAACGCGATCGCATCGATCGCTCCTTGACGAATAAGGTTTAACTCCACTCCATAACTACTTTTATCTAAACCCCGCGTAGTATACGTGGAAACGCGAGTTACATTCATTCCCAATTGCTTTAAATCTGAAATAAATTTGGGGACAACATTTGGTTCTGGTATCCCAACAACCTCTGGAGCTGGAACTAAGATTTTTTTTCCATCAATGTCAGGAATTTTAGAAAGCTCAGCCACGATTCCTTGCGGGCTAGATTCTGTCGGAACTAAATCAACTCTCCCACAGAGAAATGATAGCCGTTCCGAGTCTTTCCCAATCGCACACAATTGACATTTTTCTAGTTTAGATGTAGAAACATTCAAAACATCCATGCGATGAGAAAAGGCTTCAATTCCGTTTCTACTTGTAAAAGCAATCCAATGAAATTCATGGATTCGTTTTAGGGCGCTATCTAACTCGGTGTAGTCTTCCAGGAGACAGGTTTCAATGGTTGGCATCAACACCGGTAGCCCACCTTTGTTGACGAGCTGTTCGGATAGTCTGGTAGCGTAGTTTCGAGGAGCTGTAATTACAATCCTCTTGGAGTACAGAGGCAGTTTAGTGGAAGGAGTTAGTAGATCGATTTCTGGGGAAGGCATAATCCGAGAGAAATTGGGAAAACTGCATGCTCAAGGTAGAATACAAAAAAATTAGAGGTTGAACAAATCGATCAACCTCTGACTCAAGATTCTAGATATATAGCCAGTCTAAATCATTCGTGAAAACTCTAAAGGATGGTAATAGGCAATGGGTAATGGGAACGTTTTCCGATGACCCATTACCATTCATCGATAACTAGGTTTCACAATTCATTTAGAGTCACTATCAGAGAATTGGTATTACCTTTTACTCTCTATTTCCCTCGATCAACCGAACAAGTCAAGCTCATCAGGAACAGGTAGACTGTCAAGATGCGATATCGTAGAACTCAACCGCTCTTGGAGCTGAACGATCGCTGTTTCTAGTGCTTTAATGGCTTGTGCCTCCGGTTTGGCCGTGTCCAGCATTACCTCAATGTCCGCGATCGCTTTTTCTACCGGGTTGAGGTTAAGGTCTAGTGCCGGAGGTAGATTCTCAAGACATATTTCCATTGCACTCAGCTGAAAATAGGCATCCGCACTAGCATCCTCTCCTTCCGAGCGAATCACGTCTGCAACTTGGGCGATCCCAGTTTCGATCTGCTCGATCGCTTGGGTTTCCGGTCGAGCATTGAACTGTTGGGTCAATATCTCAAGGTGAGTATGACTATCTGTGACGGCTTGCTCGATCTTGTCAAAATCGACATCTGGAACCGTTGCTAGATCGCCGAGGCGCATTGTAATCGTATTGAGCTGTTGTTTCAGGGGAGGCAACACTTGTGCGGCTTGCTTAACCACTTGGGTTTCGGGTCGCTCGTTGAACTGTTTATATAAAGCTATCAGTTGCTCCTCAACCTCTGAGAGTTCGCCATCTTCACTCGGAAGATTAATCTTTGAGGGCGCTGTTACCTTATCAGGGCGTACAGCTACAGTGTCCGGCTGGACAGTCATCTCGGCGATTGCTGGCTTGCTCTCGAACAGGCTAACCTCTGAAGAGGCTGGGATATGTTCGGGACTGAGCGTGACACCACCTAGCTGAGTTTGGAAATCGGCGAACGCCTGCTCTAGATTACTAAAATCAGCGGGCTGTGAGGTTGGGAGACTATCGAGGCGTTGGGTGATAACATCGATCTGCTCTGCCAACTGTACCATCGCGCCTTCCATCTGCTCGATCGCTTGAGTTTCTGGTCGAGTGTTGAATAGTTCATGCAAACTCTCCAACTGAGTGCGCGTATCTTCGAGTCCTTGCTCGATGCTGGTCAAGTCAACCGTTTTTGCCGCGGGTAAACAATCAAAACGTAGTTTTAAGGTTTCCTGTTGCTGCGTCAGGTGCGAGAGCGCCTGTTCCAACTGATCGAGGGTTTGGGTTTCTGGTCGGGTGTTGAACTGTTGGACTAGGCTTTCGAGCTGACGGCGGATATCTTCGCTGGTTTGCTCCACGCCACTAAGGTCAACCTCTTGGGGAGTGGGTAGACGATCGAGACGTTGTGTTACAGCATCCAACTGTTCTTTCAGTTGTGCGATCGCTTGCTCGATATGTGTAAGATCGACCTCAGTTGGCGCGGGTAATTGCTCGATGTGCTGCGTCAAGCCATTGAGTTGTTGTGCCAGTTGGGCGATCGCTTGGGTTTCCGAGCGAGTGTTAAACTCTTGGTTTAGACCCTCTAGTCGCTCTCGCAGTTGTGTCAGTGATTGCTCAATCCCAGTCAGGTCAACCGTTTGTGGAGCTGGCAATTGCTCAAAACGTTGCGTGAGAGCATCCAATTGACCTCGGAACTCTGACAGCGATTGCTCTACACTCGTGAGATCGACCTCAGTTGGCGCGGGTAAATGCTCGATGTGCTGCGTTAAGCCATTGAGTTGTTGTGCCAGTTGGGCAATCGCTTGAGTTTCCGAGCGAGCGTTGAATTCTTGGTTGAGTCCCTCCAAGCGCGCTCGCAGTTGGGCCTGCGATTGCTCGATTTCAGTCACATCAATAGTTTGGGGAGTCGGTAACTGCTCGAAACGTTGGGTGACAGCATCGAGTTGACCTTGCAAGTGTGCGATCGCTTGCTCGATTCCGGCCAAGTCAACAGGTTGGGGAGTCGGCAGATGCTCGAAACGTTGGGTGATAGCATCGAGTTGACCTCGGAACTCTGCCAGTACCGGCTCAATGCTGGCGAAGTCAGCGCCTGCGGGAGCGGGTAAATTATCGAGACGCGCAGTTATGTCTTCTAGCTGTTGCGTCAGCTGTGCGATCGCAGCTTGGGATTGCTCCAATGCTGGGGTTTCGGGTCGGCTGTTGACCTGTTGGTTGAGGGCGTAGAGTTGGCCTTGCAGTTCTGCCAGCACTTGCTCAAATTCTGAGAAGTCAACGGCGGCGGGAGCTGATAAACTATCGAGACGCCCAGTTACATCTTCCAGTTGTTGAGTTAGCTGTGCGATCGCAGCTTGGGATTGTTCCAGTGCTGGGGCTTCGGGGCGGCTGTTGACCTGCTGATTGAGAGTGTAGAGTTGACCTTGCAGTTCTGCCAGTACTTGCTCGAATTCTGAGAAGTCAACAGTGGCTGAAGCTAGCCCGCGATCGAGATGTCCAGTTAAGTCTTCTAATTTTTGAGTTAGCTGCGCGATCGCTTCAGCTTCAGGTCGAGTATTGAACTGTTGATTGAGGTTCTCTAGCCCAACGCTCAGTTCTGCCAGCGCTTGCTCGAATCCAGCGAGGTTAACCTCGGCTGGAGTGGATAAA
>DATNPT010000588.1:0-5540 GCA_036703075.1 Chroococcales cyanobacterium | reverse complement strand
GCCGAATGCAGAGGATGTACGCAACGGCTTGATTGCCTACAAAATTGCAGCTCATGCAGCAGATATCGCGCGGCATCGTCCCGGCGCACGCGATCGCGATGACGAACTCTCCAAAGCGCGTTACAATTTCGACTGGAATCGCCAGTTTGAACTCGCTCTCGATCCAGAGCGTGCGCGAGAGTATCACGACGAAACGTTGCCAGCAGATATCTACAAAACAGCAGAATTTTGCTCGATGTGCGGCCCTAAATTCTGTCCGATGCAGACCAAAGTAGATGCTGATGCCTTAACCGAGTTGGAGAAGTTCTTAGCCAAGGAACCCGTGAGGCAACCTTAACTTCTCTGTTCATTTAGTCATTTATTGTCTTCAGTGCTTAGGGTAGGTCAGTCTCGACCTGCCCTTTGATTTTTTCCAAAATGAGTTGTCGAAATTCCGAGGGTTAGACCATTCCGGATTTTAGATGCAAAGCTTCTGAACGCTTTATAACAAATGAGCTTCAGGAATTCTAATGTAGCCCGTTCAACTCCAAAAGATATTCAACCATTGGTTCAAGTCTTTAACTGCGCCCAGCGCTGTTGAAGGTCTGCGATTGAAAACAAAGCTTGAAATTTTAACCCAACTGATTCATAAAATTCGGCTCCTCCTTGCTGTCGGTCTACTAAGGCAATCACCTGCTCTACCTCATAGCCAACATTTCTCAGTCGCTCTACAGCTTTCATCGCTGACTGCCCAGTCGTGACTACATCTTCCAAAACCACTACTTTTGCTCCTGTAGGCAGCTCCGGGCCTTCGATGTATGCCTGCGTGCCATGCCCTTTCGCCTCTTTCCGGATAATTAAAGCGGGAATCGGTCGATTTTCTAGGGCAGAAACTACACTCACTGCACTGACAATTGGGTCTGCTCCTAGAGTTAAGCCAGCAACGGCTTGAGTATCCGTTGGGAGCTGGGATAGCAGCAAACGTCCCACAGCTAAGGCTCCCTGAGGATGGAGCGTTACCTGCTTACCGTTGATGTAATACGAACTCTGCTGACCTGAAGAGAGGACAAAATCTCCCTCCTTGTAAGCTAACTGGCAAAACAAATCCAGTAGGAACTGGCGTAGCCTTGTTACATCGGTTGAGGTGTCTGGGTAAAGTGGTTGTTTAATTTTGTCAATCATTAACTTATGGCAAAGAACATTAAGAAGGAGCAAGCGGCGGAATTTGAACCCTCACCAATCGTAAACTTAAATATCAGATAGTATTGAGAAAAAATGAGTGTGAGGATGAGGAAGATGCGGTTGACTCAGTTACTCGGTGCATTAGTTCTGGCTAGCGCTTCTACTGTATTGGCCTCTGCTGCCATGGCCCAAACTGACTCCACCAGCTTTGAGCCAATTCGTCTAGAAACTATTCCCGAAGCCTTTAATCGAGCGTTTTATAGGGAGTCCAATGACTACTACTACAGCCGCACTATTCCCAGCCAAATTCAATACATTTTTGGTCCGGGTGTACCAGGACGAGCCACATTCCCCGATCTTTTAATCGAGCGGGATGCTGAGCGGATCAACCGGCTTTATAATGATGCTCTGGAACAGCAGGTTTCCAGTGATCCTGTGCTTCGCACGCCCGATCTACCCAATCCGTTCGATACTTCTATTCGACTTTCACCGGTGTCTAACCGTTTCGGTGGTCGGTTAGAGGGCAGTGAGTTTTACTTAGATACGCCTTAACTGAGGTAAAACTATAAGGATGAGTCAAGCGCAGCGAGCGATAAATCCAGGGTGCAGGAGTTGAACCTGCCTTGGGCGAATTATGAGTTCGCTGCCTCAACCGCTCGGCCAACCCTGGTTACTCTTCGCTCTAGGCGCTTTTTCACCTCGTTTATGATTGTATCAAGAGAGACGCCGATGAGTGCGAGTACATGAACGGGGTCGTGAAAATTTCTCCTCCTCTTTCCGTGTCGGCAGCGTCTCTGGTTCAGTTAGACCTATGCTGGCTTGAAGGAAAATTTTATCAACTATGACACAAAGTAGTGCGGAAAGCGCTGCTAATTGATGTAATGATCTATTAGGTTGCCCTGAGTGCAGCTCATCCCAATTGTACTTTGGCAAGGTCGAGCTTTAAGCGATCGCTTTTGAATTGACCAAGACTGTGCAATTGTTCCGTCTACTCTGGCAGCTTGCACAAGGCTAAAGTTCCTTAATAAAATGCATGTCATAAGAATTGACTTTTTTAGAGTACGTGCTAAAACTAGACCACTAAAATAAAAACGACTTTGTCTGCTGTAGCCTCGAACCCTTCGACTCACGACTTTTGGGTCAAACGGTTTCTAGCTGTAAAGCAGGCATGGCAGATAGCAGGTTGTGTGGCAATTCCTGTAACTAGAATCACTGATGAAGTTAAACTCAACTGTGGCGCTCACTTTAATTCTGCTGGCAATGATGTTAGGTGCCGGTTTTGTGAGTGCGATGTGGGGATTCACTATTGGTCATGAAGCCCTAAAAGGTGTTACCCAGCCCGACGTTCGACCCACTAAAAAGCTGGCAGATGGTCAGCAAACTTCTTCTGGTCAAGAGGGAGTCGCGATTTTACGCGAAGAGGATATCCTGAATAACGTTAAGGAGTACATCAAGACTAGGGGCAAGGAATCCAAGGCGAACAATAACGATAAAAGCGCTAAGGAAGATAATAAAGACGCGCAAGCGAAAAATGACAATCAGCCCGATTCAGAACAACAGGCTTCAGCCGAACCCAGTCCCCTTGCTACTCAGGCATCCTTTACGAGCAATAGCAATCCAAATCTAAATTTACCCATCAAAAGTGAGGATCGGGGCGTAACGCTGGAGATTCGTTCGGCCAGTCAACAAGGTGGTTCTTTATTGCTGAATGTCAGCTTAAAGAATCAGGGAGGTAATGCTGTACGATTTCTCTACAGTTTTTTAAATATTACCGATAACCAAGGCCGTCCTCTCAGCGCAATTACAGAAGGCTTGCCAGGGGAATTGCCTCCCAATGGGCAAGAATTTTCGGGTACCGTGAGTATCCCAACCGCTTTACTGGAGGACGCGAAGAGCCTTTCTCTGACGCTGACGGACTACCCCGATCAGAAACTTCAGCTCAAAATGGGAGATATTCCCGTTACGAGGTAAATTGCTTTTTGGTTGTTTGTTGCTGGTTGTTTGTTATTTGTCAAGATGGGCAACTCACAAATAACAAATAACTAGTCTTTTCCATTTTACTTTTGAGAGGGTTGGCGACCTGATGGTTCTCCTAACAGTGAGTGTTGTTGCTAACCTCACCGCTCGTGACATTCTGTTGCGAGTGTTATCGGTGCTACTACTAATTGCGATCAACGCCTTTTTTGTCACGGCTGAATTTTCCATGGTTTCCGTGAGGCGATCGCGAATCAGTCAGTTAGCTGAGGCGGGTGATGTACAGGCAAAAACGGTTCAATCGCTGCAACAGAGTATCGATCGCTTACTGTCTACGACTCAGTTAGGAATTACCCTTTCGAGTTTGGCGCTGGGCTGGATTGGTGAGAGTACCATGGCAACTTTGGTTGCAACAGTTCTAGAGCAACTGCCGGTACCGGAAGCTACAAGCCAATTTATTACCCATTCTGTCGCGATCCCAATTGCCTTTTTCCTGATTGCTTATCTGCAAATTGTTCTCGGCGAACTGTGTCCAAAATCGGTCGCCCTTCTTTACTCAGAGCAGCTAGCAAGGTTTCTCGGACCTCCCAGCCTCGCGATCGCTCGTTTTTTTAATCCGTTTATCTGGATTTTGAACCAATCGACTCGCTGGCTACTGCGACTCGTTGGCATCCAATATACCGGCCAAGCCTGGTATAACCGAGTAACGCCCGAAGAATTACAGCTGATTATCACCACAGAACGAGAGTCAACGGGGCTAGAAGCAGAAGAACGAGAGCTACTCAAAAACGTGTTTGAGTTTGGCGAGGTTGAGGCAGCAGAAGTGATGGTTCCTCGCACGAGCATTGCCTCAATTCCAGTTACCGCAACCTTTCAGAATTTGCTGGAGGAAATTGTTAACACGGGTTACTCTCACTTTCCCGTGACGGGTGAATCTCTCGATGACATTCGCGGCATTATTTACTTTCAGGAGTTGGCTGAACCCTTGGTTAAAGGGGAGCTAACTATGAATACGCCGATTCAGAAATGGACTCGTCCCATCCGGTTTGTCCCGGAATTCATACCCTTGAGCGAACTGTTACCCTTAATGCAGCGATCGCATTTAACCATGGTGATGGTGGTGGATGAGTTTGGCGGCACCGCCGGGTTAGTCACTCTTAAAGATTTAATTGCCGAAATCATTGGTGACACCGCAGAACCAGAAAATACAGAAGAGCCAGCGATCCAATTTATCGACGAGCAAACGTTCCTAGTGCAAGCCCAAATGAATTTGGAAGAAGTCAACGAACTTTTGGATTTGCACTTACCCTTAACGGATGAATATCAAACGCTAGGAGGTTTTCTCCTGTATCAATTGCAGAAAATTCCCGTTCCCGGTGAAACCCTGAATTACGAAAATCTTGAGTTAACCGTTGAGTCGTCTGAAGGTCCTCGCTTGCACCAAATCCGCATCCACCGACAGGAGCCAGCAGCGACAGAGCAGGAAGAAAACACTGTGTCGGATATTGAACCTGGCACATTTACCAATGGTAATAGTCTGTCTAATGATACGGTTGACCAAAGCGAGCGAGCGAAAGAGGTTGAGAGGGATGTTGAACGCGATCGAGACTCTAATCCAGAAAAGTTTTAAGAACTTACTCCCTTCCCATCGCAAGACTACCAATCTCTATATCTCCATACTCTCTGTGTCCTCTGTGGTTTTTTAAAACAATAGGTATTCTTCGTCGTGTTTCATATTCTATCCAGATTGACTTCTGTTTGAGACAAACCGCAGAGGCACAGAGTTCGCTTCAGGAGATGAAGAGATGTAGTTTTTTACCTAAAGCTAAAAGAAAAGCCTAAAGCTAAAATCATCACAACAATTAATGCTAATAAAAGCAAGAAAAGTGCTGCTAGGAGAAATCCTGCGATCGCCCACAATCGTTGATGGCGTTTGAATGCCTTTATACTTTTCCAACGGCGACTTTTCCAAGCCCATTCGTTGCCTTTGACGCCCAAGATTATAGCTACAATTGGCCAAGTCATCCCCAGGGTAAGGGGAAGAGTAACCAACGAACAGTCCGTCCAGGCAGCTAAACCAATCCATACCCGATTTGGAATACACCACACACCGGGTAAGAAAAAAGCACCCCAGTTCCAGCCGTGAATCTCTTCTGGCACTTGCACAGAGGCATCCAACAATTTTCCTTGACCTGAATTATTGGCAGGAATCGTCTGGGAGTGAGCGGGTTGCGGAGCAAAAGCGACAGTACGCATCACTTTCGTTTCCGAGAAACCGGACTCAAGAGCTTGCAATTGTTGTAGGATGTCATCGGCCGAGTGGAAACGCTCCGAGGGTCGTGGAGCGAGCATGCGGCTGAGAGTATGGCTCATCCCATGGCTGAGGGTCAGTTCTTGCTGCCATA
>DATNPT010000585.1:0-3167 GCA_036703075.1 Chroococcales cyanobacterium | reverse complement strand
CCGTGTTCGTGCTTTGGCAGAACAAGGAATTCGCGCACGAGTGGCTCGAATTGCGGCTAGTGGCGATGCGGGTTTAATCAGTTCTGAAGGGTTCTCAAGCGATCGCTCCTTTAGAGAAAATTCAGAAGAATTCGCCGCACGAGATACCGAAACATCCAGTAGGGGTCGCGCCTATTTCGTCGTGATTCCTGGGTCGCGCAATGATTTACCCGATATTGCCGATCGCGTAATGCAACTCGGTGTGAGACGAGATGCCGTTTACGAAAGAAGTGGACCCCGAGGACCACACGTTGCCGTCGGGCCCTTTGACGAGCGGGGAAAAGCAGACCGTTGGAGCAACTATTTGCGATCGGTTGGAATGGATGCGCGAGTTTATTTCGGCAGATAGGCGTTAGGAGTCGAGAAGTCGTCAAAATTATTGTTGAAGGCAGCAAGCTGAAAGGGATACAACTTTGGTACAGCGCACGAACCAACGAGAACAGATCGAGCAAGCCGTCGTCACAGCCCAGCAGATGCGCGAGATAGAAGGGCGTATCTTTGAGGCGGGGATGCCAGTTGCGGCACTAATGGAAAAAGTTGCAGGACTGATTGCTGCTCGAATTCAGGCGCTTTATCCCCGTTCTCATTCGACTCATCGAGTGGGTGTACTAGTAGGACCGGGGCATAATGGTGGCGATGCGTTAGTCGTAGCGCGGGAGCTACACCTGCAAGGCTACGATGTGCTGATTTACCGTCCGATTGAAACCCTCAAGGAACTGACGGCTCAGCACGCTCAGTATGCAGCAAGTTTAGGTCTTCCCTTTTACAAGCAGATTCAGCCTTTGCAGACTTGCGACCTGATTATTGATGGGTTGTTTGGGTTTGGACAAACGCGATCGCTTTCGGGTGAGGTTGCCGATGCGATTAACCAGTTAAATCAGTGGTCGCAACCTGTCGTAAGCATCGATCTGCCTTCGGGTATCCATACCGATACCGGAGCCGTTCTAGGAACGGCTGTTCGGGCTACCCGCACGTTTTGCTTGGGGTTATGGAAGCTCGCATTTCTGCAAGACCAAGCGTTAGAGTACTTGGGTGAAGCCGAGTTAATTGACTTTGGCATCCCGACGATGGATGTCTGGGCAATTTTAGGTCAGCCAGCAGGGATGATGCGGATGACAGCCGCTACCGTTCGTGATTATCTGCCTTTGCCTCGTCCAGCAGTTACCCACAAGTACAAGCAAGGACATCTCTTACTGATTTGCGGTTCTCGTCGATATTCTGGAGGCGCGATTTTAACGGGACTAGGAGCGCGTGCGAGTGGAGTGGGGATGCTTTCGATCGCTGTACCAGAATCGCTCAAGTCCCTATTGGTGAGTCATTTACCAGAGGCATTGATTATCGGTTGCCCGGAGACTCCAGACGGAGCGATCGCGCATTTACCAGAAGCAGTAGACTTGGCAGATTATAGTGCAATCGCCTGTGGACCGGGTTTGACGCGGGACGCGAAGTCAGCCGTGGAAAGCGCGATCGATGCTGAATGTCCTCTAATTTTAGACGCAGATGGCTTAAATATTCTCGCGGAACTCAGAACAATTCCCACATTGCTCAGGCGTAGGGAACCTACCGTATTAACGCCTCACGCAGGTGAGTTCAAGCGCTTATTTCCCGACTCAGCGGAGTTGCTTCCCGATCGCATCAGTGCTGTTCGCAAGGCATCGCAGTTAAGTCGATCGGTGGTGTTATTAAAGGGAGCAAGAACTGCGATTGCTCATGCTGGAGGCTCGGTATGGCTGATTCCTGAAAGTACGCCCGCTCTAGCTCGTGGTGGGAGTGGGGATGTCTTGACGGGACTGATGGGAGGGTTAGTGGCACATCCAGATTTAGTCGAGCAACCGTTAGAAGCGATCGTGGCAACAGCCGCATGGTGGCATGCTCAAGCCGGGATTTTAGCTGCCAAAGAGCGAACTGAGTTGGGAGTAGATGCGTTTACACTAACGCAGTATTTGATTTCAGTTGTTGCAGAGCTTTAAGAAAATAGCATTGCTCTTAAATTGAGCTATCTTGTAGCTGTCAACATTTGAAATTATTTTAGCGCTCACCTGGAAACTATCCAGGTCGTTTAGCGCACTTTCCAACAAGCAAGGAAATCGCCAATGCTTCGCAAAATTTCACTTTCATTCTGTGTAGTTTTGTTTTTCCTTACTTTGTTTTTAATAATTTGCAGTTACGGCAATCAACCTCCAGCAGGTTTTTATGTTGCTCTTAATGGTAATGATTCAAATCCAGGCACTTTGAATAAACCTTGGGCAACTATTAATCATGCGGCTGAGGTCGTGAAAGCTGGTGAAAGTGTATATATCAGAGGTGGTACCTATCGAGTTAATCAGCAAATACGAGCTAAAAATTCAGGAACTAAGATAGCATGGATTGTTTATTCAGCCTATCCTGGTGAACAAGTAATTATCGATGCTCGCGATATTCAGGTAGGTCCTCCAATTGGTACTCCTCCTTTCCCACATGACCAAGGAGCATTTCAAGTTGAAAAAGTTAGCTACATTCGGATTAAAAATTTAGAGCTAGATAATTCCCACAGTGCTGGATTTACGGTTAGAGATAGTCATCATATAGAACTTTATAATAACACCACAAAAAGCACTTACTCATCAGGTATTGCGGTTTGGTGCGATCGTAAAAGTGGTCGGAGTTGCGAACACAATAGAGTTTTGGGAAATACGATTGTTGATGCCAATACCTTTGAAATGCTGATGCCAGGTTTTTCAAAACCTGGAGAAACTCCCCATGAAGCTTTGAGTGTTGGGGATATTCAGTATTTTGAAATAGCCTATAATCATCTTTATAAGTGTGTTAAAGAAGGCATTGATGTTAAAGGAAGCAGCAGACATGGGACAGTACACCACAATTACGTTCACAATTTAGAGCGTCAGGGAATTTATATAGATAATTGGGGAGATTTGTTAGAAGACATTGAAGTTTATGAAAATATTGTGCATGACTCTAAAGGTGCAGGGATGGCAATATCGGTTGAAGGTGGTAAGCTAGCAAACGACATTAGAATTCACCATAATCTTTTTTATGAAAATTTAGGAACAGGTATTTTATTCGGACGCTGGGGTGGTGATGGATTGAGAAAAAATATAAAAATTTATAATAATACGCTTCATCATAAC
>DATNPT010000563.1:0-14421 GCA_036703075.1 Chroococcales cyanobacterium | reverse complement strand
AGATGGAAGAATCGAAAGTGGCACTGTCGTTAATCTATCGGGACTTCCTAAGAATCAATTGGACGAGAAGCAAAATGCGGCTATTGAAAAACTAGTCAATACATTTCCCCCGCTCAAAGATCGAGACGTTTATGTGGGTATATCCGGGAAACCGTTGGTAGAAAATGGACAATTGGAATGGGATGATAATACCAAAATTAAGCTGGGAAATTTGAGTTTAAGTATAAACGAACTTGCCCAACGTCTGGACGTTTCTCCTGAAACGCTTAAACAAGAACTCAACCTTTCGAGCCAAATAGGAAAGCTGAGAGTCAGCGAGTTGGAATTAAAAGGCGATCGCGTTTTGCTCAAAGGGTCTGTTAATCCGAATGAATTGCAAAACAGCCAAGGACAAACAGATACCCAATAAAATCTAGGAGGCTGATTGAAGCCTCCTAGGTGTAAGCTATTGGACTACTTGAGAGATGCCTTTTCCCTTTGACTTAGATTAGACCCCAGAAGTGGAGCAAACCCTGTCCCGAGAACAATTCGATCGCAAGCGCGACAGCGAAGCCAAGCATGGCTAAACGTCCGTTCCAGATTTCGGCTTGAGGAGTGAAACCACCGACCCAAGCATTGCGCTCATTGGGGTCAGTAATGGGTTGGTTAGGTGAGTTGTTAGCGTTAACCATTTGCTATTTTCCTTTCTCTGATAAATTTGTTAGTAGATTATTCTGATCGGGCTCTATCCGACTTACTGCAAACCCCAGAAGTGCAGAACACCTTGATTGGAGAACAGTTCAATAGCTAAGGCAATTACAAAGCCAAGCATTGCCAGACGACCATTCCAGATTTCTGCTTGAGGGGTGAAACCGAACTTAACGGCATTGCGGTCTTCAGGGTTGGTGATGGGTGCGTTGGGTGTATTAGTCATTGTTGCTCCGCGTTAACTTATGTAACCTAATGTAACGAGACGTGGCTGGATAGTTCTCCCTCTCAAGTTAGAAGCCACGAGAGTTTTTTACTAAGACCTTAGAAATAAGAATTTATATCTACGTTGTCAGCTTGGTAAATGCCAAGATCCCCGACTTCTTCAAGAAGTCGGGGATCTGAACAGCCAATTAACGACACAAGGAAAGCGATCGCTTCGCAATTAGTCACAACCGTCTAAAAAACTTCTTCCTCTTCTTCTTCCATCTCCTTCATTTCTTCGAGAGATTGCCAGCCAGCATGCCAGAGGGAACGGTCTTTGAGCTGTTTCGCATTCAGCCAAAAACGGACATTGGGATCGCAGGAGGCAACCATTTCTGCAAAAACCCACTTACCCTCGTTCTTGCGGTTGATGACTTGGAAGTGTCGCCAACCCCAAGTTTCCTCCTTAGCTGTCCATTTAGAACCCACAAGGTAAGGAAATTTCTGCTTTCTCAGCATTCTATATACGTTTAAGCTTGCAATTACAGTTTTATTTTCTCTTACGTGCTAGAAGTTGTGCAGCAATTACACCACCAATAAAGCCAAATAAATGTCCCTCCCAAGATATTCCTGGCTGTGTCGGCAAAACTCCCCAAATCGTCCCGCCATAAAGAAATCCGACAACGAGGGAAAGCAAAATTGAGGGAAAGTTGCGTTCAAAGTAACCGCGTAGCAGGAGAAAACCCAAGTAACCGAAGATTAAGCCACTGGCACCAATGTGAACTGAGTTGGGTGAACCCAATAACCAAGTCCCCAACCCACTGACCAGCATTGTAACTGCGCTAACTACAAAAAAGTCGCTGGTTTCTTGCAACATGACAAACCAGCCTAGAACCACAAAGGGAATGGTATTGGCGATCAGATGCCCTAAACTACCGTGAAGAAAAGGAGCAAACAGAATACCGCGCAGACCGATAATATGGTGAGGCCAAATACCATAGACATTCAGCGCCCCTCCGAGGACGAAATCCACAATTCCAATCGCCCAGATGAGTGCAACGAATCCACCTAGGGTTGTGCCTTGAGTTTTCAGTTCGCGGACAAGTGCTTGTGTTTCCTGACGGACAAGCGATCTGGTTTCCCGATTACTCATTGGTCTACCTCTGGAGAGACACTTTTTTGGTATGTTTCCAGAGTAGCAATTTCAACCAACAGCCTTTAATTGGTCATTGTTCAAGGCAGGTTTGCGATCGCTACTGGCTCGATTGATTCAGCCGGTTCAAAGCCAAAGACGCGAGAGTAGAAATAAAATTCACCATCTAAGGTACGTTTGATATTCTCGGCACGGCGGAACCCATGTTGCTCTCCCTCATAAGCCACATACGCCACGGGTAACCCTTTCGCTTTGATGGCTTCGACCATCATCTCAGCTTGATTGGGCGGTACGATCTTGTCTTCAAGCCCTTGAAAGAAAATTACCGGACACGAAAGTTGGTCGGTAAAGTGAATGGGCGATCGCTTTTCGTACAAATCTTTACGCTCTGGATAAGGGCCAATCAATCCATCGAGGTAGCGTGACTCAAACTTGTGAGTATCCCTTGCCAATATTTCCAAGTCGCTGACACCGTAGTAACTCGCTCCTGCCTTAAAGACATCTCGGAACGTCAGTGCCGCTAGGGTTGTATAGCCCCCAGCACTGCCGCCTGCGATCGCTAAGCGATCGCGATCCACTAATCCTTGCTCGGCGAGATACTTGGCTACATTGGCGCAGTCATCCACATCCACGATGCCCCAATGATCGTTTAATCGCTGGCGATACTCCCGTCCGTATCCCGTGCTGCCTCCATAATTGACATCGACAAAGGCAAAACCGCGACTCGTCCAGTATTGAATTCTCAAGTTAAACGCACTAGAAGTAGAGGAGGTTGGTCCGCCGTGGCTTTTGACAACGAGTGGTGGTTTTTCTCCAGACGGTGCTGTGTAATCTTTGTTTTGCGGTGGGTAGAAGATAGCGTAGGCGGTAAGACCATTTTCGGTGGGAAATGCGATCGCTTGTGGTGTCGAGAGATATCCTGTATCGATTTCCAATTCGCTCGATCGGCGCAACACATCTATTGCTTTGGTTGCCACGTCCATCTGGACAACGGCACTTGGTTCTGTAGCTGAACTGCCAATGAACGCTATTCGACCATTCGCCACCTGAAGAGATGAAATCTCCGTGTAGGGCGTTTCAATTTCGTCTAGCTGTTTTGTCTGCGTGTCGAGACTCGCTAGCTTCCAAATCCCTTTCTGAGTATACGTGCAGATGAGATTATTGGCTGAGGCAAAGGCATAGGTGGACATTCCAAAAACCCACTGAGGCAGTCCAAACTCAGCCTCCATTTCACACAACAGCTCAACTTCCCATACTCCACCCTTACCCAGGTTGGGTTGCCAGCGATAGAGGTTCCACCAGTTCGTGCGATCGGACACGAAGTACAGTACACCATCTGGCGACCACTCTGGCTGAAAAATCGACTCTTCAACTCCGCCAGCAATGAATGTTGCTTGGTCGAGAGAGCCATCTTCTTTAATACTCGCAACCCAGAGCTGAGTGCCATCCCAAGGCATATTGGGATGGTTCCAACTCAGCCACGCTAATTGAGTGCCATCTGGACTCAGACGAGGTGAAGAGTAGAAATCACTGCCAGAAATTAGTATCTGGACATCTTCTCCATTTTCCAAGCTGATGCTGACCAAGGTATTGGCTGGTTCATGTCCCTCTCCCGTATGGTCTTCGCACACACAAATTATCCGCCCTCGCTGCGAATCAATTACAGTATCGGCATAACGTAGATTTCCCCCTGACTCTTTGGTTAGCGGTTGGGGTTCGGAGCCGGGAGTTTGCTTGTAGAGACGTTGGTCGGCAAAATTGGAAAAGTAAATCGTGCCATCTTTAATCGTAAAAGCACCTCCTCCATACTCGTGTACGCGGGTACGAATGTTGAAGGGAGGTGGCGTCACATCAACTGTCTTGCCATCTGGAGTTCGCCGCACAATTACATTCCGGCCGGCTTCAGCTGGTCGCCCCTCTGTCCAATAGACATCTTCACCATCTAGAGCGATGCCACCCAGACCGATTGTGCCAGCGACAATCAGGTCGGCTGTAATGGGTGACTTCCAGGAGCCATAGGGGGCAATTTGCGGTTCGGTCATGCTTAGTCCTCGTTTGAAAATCTCACATCTAAAAGCTAGTCGCTAATCCATTATTAAGGATAAGTAGGGTTGCCGAATTTAAGGAACCTACCGATTTGGCAATTTTTGAAATTCAATTAATTCCCGTAAATCATTTAAGACAGTTGGCTGAGGCGATCGCATCCCTGCGTTTATCCAGTTAAACGCCCATGAACGCGAGGACACGAACGTTGGAATAAAAATTCTTATCCCTGCTGCCCTGGAGCCGTCTGCCTTATTTTCAAGATAGTTCTGCCTTAAGTTGCATTTCTCTTTACCAGGCAGTCAATTCGCTTAGATTGTTAGAGACATCTGACAGAAGCGAGTGTCCTACCTAATGTAGTAGAATTGCAACGTTATTGCTCTATACTGCACTGCTGCGGCAACTTTCTGTATGCAGTATCTACTGGTCAGGGTTTGATGAAACGTTGTGCGGGGATTCGTTGACTGTGCTAAGAGTAGCGGGTCAAATCGAGTTATCCGAGGTTGGAGAAGTTAGAGCTTGCCATCACTTAAATTTTAAGCGAAATTCCTGCTGTAAACAGCATGTCCAGACAGCGCTTGAGAAACGAAGAAGTCATTCGTCTCCATGTTCATCAAATCTATCTGTCGAGTCTTCGATCGGATTTCTAACAAGGCTAATCTACGAATCGTCCTCATTGTCCCCTTCGTTTTGCCAATTGTTGGGGCAGTAGAGTGGGTAGGGCATCTCTCCTTGAGAAATGAGCAACAAGCTGTAAATGATGTTGCCTCTCAGTTACGCCGTGAAATTAGCGATCGCATCTCCGATCGGATCGGGACTTCCCTGAACACACCGGATCTAATCGCTCTAATCAGCAACCCTCAAGGCGGATTCATTTCAGTTGCCGGTGATGAGAGAGGGCTTTCAGGTGCCCTCACGGAAAGTTTCACAAGATGTAGTCTGTGCGTACACGGTGTGCGTGTAGCAACTTTAGTTGTAGTAATAGGAATTGGTATTTCGATCGCGGCTGGGATTACTCAACCAATTCTTCGCTTAAACGCTTCCGCTAAGAAAATCGATCGAGGGACTGAGGCATTACGCCAAAGTGAAGAACGCTTCCGCGAGATTGTAGGAACGAGCGATCGGCTCTTCTTCGTTCGTTCGGCAAGTTCTGGCCAGTTTCTTTATGTCAGCCCAGCCTATGAAAAGATTTGGGGCCGTAGCTGTGAAAGCCTGTATGAAAATCCTCAATTGTGGATGGAGGCATTGCATCCAGACGATCGTCAATTGGTTCTAGATTGCCTTCATCGCCAGTTTCAAGGAAATCCAGTCAAGCGAGAGTATCGGATTATTCGTGATGATGGCTGCATTCGCTGGATTACGGCTGATATTTCAGTGGTTCGTGACGAGGCAGGACAACCCTTACGCTTTGTAGGAGTGGCAGAAGATATTAGCGATCGCAAGCAGGTAGAAGAAGCACTGCGTAAAAGTGAAGATCGAAATCGAGCATTACTAAACGCGATACCAGATTTAATAATTAGAATGGCCAAAGATGGTACTTACTTAGACTTTTGGCCAGCAAAAAACTTTGATACGGTTGTCTCTGGTAGTGATTTTATCGGTAAAAGTATATATGAGATCATGCCGCCTGAGGTCAGTCAGGAGCGCATGCATTATGTAGAGCAAGCACTCGCTACAGAGACTACTCAAACTTATGAGTTTCAGCTTGTAAAAGATGGCAGTATCTACGAACAAGAGGCTCGAATTGTCGTTTGTGGAGACGATGAGGTTTTGGTCATTGTGCGCGATATCACTGCTCGCAAACACGCTGAAGAAGCGCTGCGACACAGTGAAGCACGAGAACGAGAACGAGCACAAGCGCTCAAGCTCACTCTCCAAGAATTACAACGTACCCAAGCCCAACTGATCCAATCTGAAAAAATGTCAAGCTTGGGACAAATGATTGCGGGCATTGCTCACGAAATTAATAATCCCATCAGTTTTATTTACGGCAACCTTACTCCGGCTCGTCACTACTTTCAAGACTTACTCAGTCTGCTTGTACTTTATCAAGAGACCTATCCTCATCCCAAACTAGAGATTCAGCAGCGAGCTTCTGAAATTGAATTGGATTTTCTGTTAGAAGATTGGCAAAAACTGATTGATTCTATGGAAGTGGGCGCTGACCGCATCTGCGAAATCGTGCGCTCCTTAAGGAACTTTTCCCGACTAGATGAAAAAGAACTAAAACCTGTTGATATTCATGAGGGAATCGATAACACTCTTCTCATTTTGCAGCATCGGCTGAGAGCGGAAGGAAACAGCGGAGAGATTAAGGTGATTAAAGATTACGGTCAACTGCCACTCGTTATCTGTTATGCCAGTCAGTTGAATCAGGTGTTTATGAACCTATTGAGTAATGCTATTGACGCTCTTAAACAGGAGCCAGGGAGTAGGAGCCATAAATCAGGAGTAATACCTACAATAACCATTCACACTGATGTTAGAGAGCGAAAAAAGAGTCCAACTCTCAATTCTCCTTCCATCATTGTTCGGATTGCTGATAATGGTTCTGGCATGAGTGCGGAAGTACAACAGAAGATATTTGACCCGTTTTTTACCACGAAGCCTATAGGCAGTGGCACGGGATTGGGATTATCGATTTGTTATCAAATAGTAGTAGAAAAACACAAAGGTCACATCAGTTGTGCTTCTACACTAGGACAAGGGACAGAGTTCATTGTGGAAATTCCAGTCCGGCAGACCAATATCGAACAATAACTTTTTTGTCCGTTGATACTCACGACGACCAACGGACAAGAGTCAGTGTGCGAAGCGATCGCGCAACACTCAATCCCCACACTTCACTGTTCACTACTCACTGTTTGAACGTGTTGACGTACCAATGCCGCTAAGCGTTCTGCACTATCCGTTACAGCAAGGCTACCAGCATTTTGAGCCATGTTCTCCAGCACCTGGGGTGACTGTAACAAATTCAATACCTTACTTTCTAACAGTTCATGTGTCAGTTCGGCTTGAGGAAACACTAACGCGGCACCGGCATCAGCAAAGCTAGCAGCATTGTAGGCTTGGTGGTCTTCAGCAGCAAAGGGATAGGGAATTAAGATCGCTGGAGTGCGCGTTACAGCAAGTTCAGTCAACGTTCCAGCACCAGCACGGCTAACAGCGAGATTAGCTCGTTGGAGGAGCGCTGCCATCTGGTCATAAAAGGGCATTTGGATGTAGTGGGGGTGGCTGAAACTGGTCGCGTCTGGGTCTTTCTCACCCGTTAAATGGACAATCCAGGCACCCGCATTTAGCCAAGCAGGGGCGCACTGACGCACCAATTGATTCACCGCGATCGCGCCTTGGGAACCCCCAACCACGACAATCAACATTGCGGTTTCAGGAATCGGCAGTTCAAGCGTCTGAATCTCTCGAAAAGTATCTCGGACTGGTGTTCCGACATAGACTGTTTTAGCTTTCGGTAGATAGCCAGACGAAGATTCAAACCCAAGCGCCACGGCACTACACAACGGACTAAAAAAGCGAGTCACTTTGCCGGGAAGTGCGTTCGACTCGTGCAGAATAACGGGTAAACCCTGCCAGCGTGCGGCAATAATCGCTGGACTGGCAATGTAACCGCCTGTCGTGAACACGCCATCAAATTTCTCGGTTTTGAGCAGTTGCCGCACCTGACGCACCGAACTGGCAAGGCGTCCAAGAATTCGCAGCGTGCTTAGCCCAAAACGCTGTTGAAAGCCCTCCACACCAATCAAATGGAGGGGATACTGAGCGGGAACCAGTTCTCGTTCGAGTCGGTCAGGGACCCCCAGCCACTCAATTTTGTAATCTGGCAATTGTTGGGCAAGAGCGAGTGCTGGAAATACATGTCCCCCAGTACCACTAGCGGCAATTAACAGTCGAATGGGTGGTTGATGCAAGGTTTCTCGTTCTCCTACGAGTAGCTGGATGCTCAGTTCAGAGCGAAAATTGATTATATAGCTGTGACATCAAGGTTAGGACAGATTTAACAGCCCAAACGACTACCCACTAGTAATTAATCCTTGTGCCCTCTGCCCTCTACCTTGGAGCGTTCTGCTATAAATTGACGAATGTACCACCCATTAGCTTAGCTGAAGCGATCGCTCTGCCAAAGGGGAAGTTCAACAATCAGCTCGCTACCTTTACCGAACTCGCTATTGACTCGTAGCTCACCTTTGTGATTTTCCACAACAATTTGATAGCTCACCGTTAATCCCAAACCCGTTCCGCAGCCAACAGGCTTTGTCGTAAAAAAGGGATCAAACACTCTTCGACTGATTGGTTCGCTCATCCCTGGCCCATTATCTGCGATTCGGATGATGACGTGAGGTTCGCGATCGCAATATTTTTCTTGGGAGGATAACTGAGTTGCCTTGGCACTAGCCCTCTCTATCACTTCGGTGGAAATCCAGATCGTCGGATGTTTGTCGGTTGTCCATTGTCCCTTGTCCGATTTCTCCAACCGTTCTTGGTCAGGCACACGAGCAAGTTCTTTGTGTTGACTACTCACCGGGGATTCTTCCAACGCATCAATCGCATTGGACAGAATATTGATAAATACTTGGTTGAGGAGACTGGGGTAACACTCTACTTTGGGTATATTGCCATACTGTTTGATAACTTGAATCGCGGATCGTTTTGCTGTTGCGTCTAGGCGGTGCTGCAATAGCAAGAGCGTGCTATCGATGCCTTCATGAATATTGACTAACTTAATTCGCGCTTCATCCAAACGAGAAAAATTTCGCAGCAGCAGTATAGTTTGAGAAATGCGTTCAGCACCGACTTTCATCGATCTGAGCAATTGGGGTAGGTCGGATTTGAGGAATTCTAAGTCTATCTTCTCTAGTTTGGCGGCGATGCGTGCGGCAGGATGCGTGTAAGTTTCTTGGTAAAGATGAATGAGTTCTAAAAGTTCTTGGATATATTCATCAGCGAGGTAAAGATTGCCGTAGATAAAGTTAATTGGGTTATTGATTTCGTGAGAAATACCCGCAACCATCTGACCCAGACAAGACATTTTCTCGGTGTGAATCAGTTGGGTTTGGGTTTGTTGCAACTGCTTTAACGCTTGTTCTAGTTCTAGGGTTCTCTGACGTTCCCGTGCTTGCGATCGCAATAGGCACTCATTTTGCTCTTGCAGTTGCTTTTGCAGATTCCGCAGCGTCAGGTGAGTTTGGATGCGGCTCAATACTTCTTCTGGCTGAATGGGTTTAGTGATGTAGTCCACTGCTCCAACCTTAAAACCCCGTACCTTATCCACTGTATCGGTAAGTGCTGTCATGAAAATCACTGGAATGTCCTGAATTAATGGATTGGCTTTCAGGCGTTCGCAGGTCTCAAATCCATCAATCCCAGGCATCATTACATCTAAGAGAATCAGATCGGGTTTGGTATATTCGACCTGTTCAATTGCACTTTCCCCATCTAGTGATACAAATATTTTAAAGCTATATTCCGTCAAATAATCGAAAAGTAATCCTAAATTGGTTGGGTTATCATCAACTATTAGCAGTTTGTTCTTTTCGGTGTTTTTACTGCTCATTTTCAGATTGTTTTTAATTATTTAATCAATGCATTATTCGCAGCTATTAGTTTTGATAATAGCAATTTAAACAATTTGGAGACTTCATTAAAACTTCATTAAATTAGTACTGCCCCGTACTTACATCGATAAAGCAAACTGATATTTTCTCCTCAATGCTTGCCAGCGTAATGATTCTCCATTCCCCATTCCCAAAATCTAGGATTTCCACTACAAATAGGGGAGAACCATGTTCTATACCTTCGCAAAGGCTACCCTAATATTGTAATTATTTGCGAATCGTTAACTATTCGCTAGATATTGTTGAATAATTTTACGAAGTTGCTTTAACTTAAAGTCTTTGGCTAATTGACGAATCTCGTTGGCAAAGGGGTGTAATTGACTACCCAATTGTTGGAGTCGATCCGCTTGGTCAAGAATGCCTGCAATGTCGCCCATCTTGACCAGTTCGGACAGGATAATGAGTTCGGAGGGGGGCGGAGGAACAAACGGCGATCGATCGCGATTGGACGCCTCGTTTAAGGAACCCAAGCCATCGTCATAAATCCATTCCAGCCCTAAATACAAGGCGAGCAAGTCCAACAGTTGCTTGACTTGCACGGGCTTCGAGAGAAAACCTTGGCAACCCGCCGCTAAACATTCTTGCTTGGTGGTTTCAAACGCATTAGCTGATAATGCGATCGCGATTACATCTTGTAGTTGGGGTAACTGTCGCAACCGCCGGGTGACTTCCAATCCATCCAAACCGGGCATCACCAAGTCCAATAAAATCGCATCAGGCTGAAACTCCATTACCTTATTTAAACAATCTTGACCATCCACGGCCTCCAGAAGGTCAAACCCTAAAGGTTCTAGCAGTCTTCGTAAGACCATGCGATTGATCCGGTCATCATCGACGATTAAGATTTTACGCTGATGTCCCTGGCAACCGACAATTTGGCGATCGATCGATGGCTGAGAGTCCTGCCATCCGGATGCGGAAGGCAAATCCAGATTGAACCAGAAAATGCTCCCTTCCCCGAAAGTAGTTTTAACGTGAATTTTGCTATCCATCATGCGGACTAATTTCTGACTAATCGCCAGGCCCAGTCCAGTCCCCTCAGTCGTATGGGTGAGTGAAGCGTGAGTAAAGCTGCGTGCGTTAGCAGCGTGGCCGTTCCCGTTTGCCGTAGGTCTTCCCGTTGGTGTAGCCTGGGCGGAGTGTGTAGGGTAGGGTCGAGAATCGCGCACTTGATGGAATGGCAAAAAGATATGGTCTAATTGATTTAGCTCGATACCAATGCCTGTATCTTCGATTTGAAACCGAATTTTGTTAGCACTAAGTGGTTGGTTGTCGGTTGTCTGGTTCGTTGAACCTTGACGACTGACGGCTGATGCCAAACCCACTCTGAAGGTTACTCTGCCGCGATCGGTAAACTTAATCGCATTGCTGAGTAAGTTGTTGAGAATCTGCCGTAATCGTTTATGGTCGGCAATGATGCCTTGAGGCAGTGGGGAAAGAATTTCATAAGTAAAAGAAATACCCTTTTCCTGGGCGCGCAACCGGAACAGGGCGGCAATGCTTTTCAGGAAGTTAGGAAAATGAAACTCGCTGGGGTAGAGTTCCATTTTGCGAGCTTCAATTTTAGAGAGGTCTAGAATATCATCGATTAGAGTCAACAGATGCTCGCCACATTGATAAATGATGCTTAGGCTATCTTGCTGCTGTTCGGTTAAGTTTCGGTCTTTTTTCAACAGTTGAGCATAGCCTAAAATGCCATTGAGAGGGGTGCGGAGTTCATGACTCATATTCGCCAAGAATTCACTTTTGGCTCGGTTAGCAACTTCTGCCGCTTCTTTGGCTTTTTGTAGTGCAACTTCTGCCTGTTTGCGTTCGGTGATATCGATATAGGCCAGCACGACTCCGTAATCGGGTAGGGGCAGTGGTGCAGCCGTAGCACTGATCCAAGTAATGGTTCCATCCGATCGCACAATTCCCGATTCATGGTTTTCGATCGCTCGATTTTCCGTTAAAGCTCTGACATTGGCAAACTCCTGTTTCGGCATTAAGGTGCCATCGGAGCGAATGACTTGAAGTTTCGGAGTATCATTTCCCGGATTGAGCCGTTGGGTGGTGGAAATGCCTAAAATTTTCTCGGAAGCGGGATTGGCTTCAATGAGATTGCCCTGTTTATCAGTGATAGAAATTCCAATCGGTAAAATCTCAAAGAGCGCTTGATATTTTTGTTGGCTTTCTCTTAATGCCTTTTCTATGCGCTTGCGATCGGTAATATCAATGTAGGCAATTGCTACTCCGTAATCGGGTAAAGGAATGGGTGCGGCTGTGACGCTAATCCAAGAAATCTCATCATTGGACTTGATAATCCCCATTTCTACATTTTCGATCGCTCGGTTTTCACTGAGCGCTCTGACGCTAGCGAATTCTGATGCTGGCATGGGAGTACCATCAGGTCTAACAAGCTGCCAGTGTGGGGCATCATACTGGCGCAAGGTTTGTTCTTCTCTAGATACTCCCAAAATCGATTCGCTAGCTGGATTCACTTCAATCAGATTCCCCTGGCGATCGGTGATGGAAATTCCAATCGGAAAGATTTGAAATAAGGTTTGATATTTCAGTTGGCTTTCTCGTAACTCCTCCTCGATTTGTTTGCGTTCGCTAATATCTTCAACGACGGCAACACCGTACTTAATTTCACCAGCCGCAGATCGTAGTAGCGAACCCGTTACATTGACCCAAACGAGCGAGCCATCTTTGCGGATGTAGCGCTTTTCTAGGGAGTAACTTGACTGAGTACCTGCCAAAATCTGTTGGATGTATTCAGACTCGATATCAAGGTCATCGGGGTGAGTAATATCCTGATAGCTGAGGGATTGAGTTTCTTCAGGGGTATAACCAATGATGTCGCAAAACTTTTGGTTAAACAGGAAAAATCGCTCGTCTAAACTGCAATGGCAAATACCGACAGATGCTTGTTCAAACGTGGCGCGAAAGCGTTCTTCGCTTTCTTGCAGTGCTTGTTCTGCTCGTTTGCGATCGGTAACATCACGAGCAACGGCATAAATTAACCGTTCCTCCAAAAATGGCACTGCATTCCAACACAACCACTTGTAAGAACCATCTTGGCAACGGTAGCGATTCTCGAATGAGTAGATGGAAATACCCGCTGCGAGGTTTTCGAGTGCAGCCAGAGTCGCCGCCCAATCGGCGGGATGCACGAATTCAATAAAGGGGTAGGCTGTTAATTCTTCTGGCGCGAAACCAAGGGTTTGCTCCCAAGCCGGGTTGGCATGCACGCAGTAGCCATCCAAGTTGGCAATCATCAGCATATCCAGCGAGAGGTTAAAGAAGCGATCGCGCTGTTGCTGTATTTGTTGGCGCTCGACTAATTGCGATGCTAGCTGGGAATACAGTTCCGCTTGCTGAATCGCGATCGCGATTTGAGTTGCCAAGGATGAAAGTAATTCGATTTCCCACGGCTGCCATCGCCTGGGTGTCCCACACTGATGAGCAATCAGCAATCCCCATAGCGAGTCTTGACCAATAATGGGAACCACGAGTTTGGACTTCACTCCATGCTGCCTCAGCCAGTTAGCTAAACAAGGTGCCATCTCATCCTGCTCGACATCGGTGACAGTACGAATTCGTCCTTGGTAGTACCATTGGCGGCACTCTTGAGGAAAAACTTTCTCTGGGAGAGGTTGTCCGAGGATTGCAGGGCATCCCAGCGCTAACGCTTCTGTAATCACGCTCCCGGTGCCATCTGACCAAGTGCGGTAAATCAAAACGCGATCGCACTCCAGAAATTGTCGGATTTGCGTCACCGTAGTATCGAGAATTTCATCCAGGTTCAACGACTGACGGATGTGATGAGCAATGCCTGCCACTAACCGCTCCCGTTGGGCTTGCAGTTGCAATCCTTCCTCGGCTCGTTCGCGTTCGTGAATCTCCTGTTTTAACTCCTCATTCGCCCGCCTCAACTCTTCTGTTCGCTTCATCACCCGTTGCTCTAACTCAGCATTCAAGGCAAGAATTTGGGCTTCGGCCAATTTGCGATCGCTAATATCCAGGATGGTTCCCAGCATCCGCACTGCTTGGCCTTGCGAGTTGTAGAAGACTTTTCCCTTCCCCTCGATCCAGTGAATGCTACCATCCGACCACAGCACTCGAAATTCCTCGTGATACTCCTGCTGCCCTAAAAGCGCACGCTTCACAGCTTGGGCAATCGCGGCTCGATCTTCAGGATGAATACAATCTTCAAAGACGGCATAGGAGCCATCAAAGGCACCGGGAGCTAGACCAAACAGTACTTCATGACCCTTTGACCAAGTAATCTTGTTTTTTAAAATATCCCAGTCCCACATTCCCATCTGAGATGCTTCCAACGCTAATCTCAATTGCTCTTCGCTGTGGCGCAACTCTTCTTCGACTTGTTTGAGATGAGTAATGTCGGTGGCTATGCCTAAAATCTGTTGCGGTTGACCAGTAGCCGTTCTCGTAAAAACTGTATCTCGACTGTAAAGCCAGCACCATTCTCCATCAGCGCGCCGCATCCGATACTCGGTTTCCACAATTTCCTCATCTTTAGCGGTAGCAAAGCGTTCCATCCATGCAGCTAGTTTGACCGCATCATCCGGGTGAAGGAGCGTGGGCAACAGCATTGTGCCCAAAGCCTGTACGGCTTGTGATGAGTAGCCCAGAATCTCAGCGATCTGTCGATTGCAATAGATATTGCGTTGCTCGATCGCATCGTAGATATACAGAATGGCT
>DATNPT010000557.1:0-10229 GCA_036703075.1 Chroococcales cyanobacterium | reverse complement strand
CATCTTTAAGGGTAGATTTAATGGGGTCGCTTAGCATTATCCTGGAGATTCCAAGCCTAGAGATTGAGCGTACAAGCGGGTTAAACTGCGTTTCCTATCTTCTAGGATGACTGGTAGATTATTTTTCCGCAACTTCCTTAGCATTAATCAACCCTTGCGCGGGGGGGTTGGGGGTTTCCCCCAAGTCCGGGTTTTCTTTAATACCTGCAACTTTCGCCTTAAGTCAGTGCCATTCGACTTAATGTAGTCGTTGTTTGGAAAAACCAAGATTGGGGGGAGAGCGCCCAACTCTGGTTTTTCCCAAAGAACGACTACTTTTCGCTTAACTCAGTGCCATTTCACTTAGGTTGAACTCCCATACAGCACCTAGCGATCGATTACAGACTCGACAAAACCTCCCGTGCTGCCTCCAAAGTCCTGTCAATATCTTCATCAGTATGAGCCAGAGACGTAAATCCCGCCTCGAACTGAGAGGGTGCTCAGTAAACACCACGCTCTAACATCCCGCGATGGAAGCGGCTGAACTTAGCCAAATCCGCCTTTTTAGCATCCTCGTAGTTATGAACAGGTTCGCCCGTGAAGAACATCCCGAACATGGCACTGATAGAGCCACCCGTCACTTCATGACCCGTTTCTCTAGCAACCTGCAACAGCCCGTCTGATAGCTTCTTGGTAATTTGCTCTAGCTGCTCGTAGGTACCCGGTTTTTGCAGCAACTCCAGTGTCTTAATCCCCGCCGTCATGGCTAAAGGATTACCCGAAAGCGTTCCTGCCTGGTACATTGGACCAGCGGGTGCCACCAGAGACATGATATCCTTGCGTCCGCCGTAAGCTCCTACGGGTAAACCACCGCCGATTACTTTACCGAGCGTCGTCAGGTCAGGCGTAACACCAAATTTTTCCTGCGCGCCACCGTAGGCAATTCGGAAGCCGGTCATCACTTCATCAAACACCAGCAATGCTCCATACTCCTGAGTGAGTACCCGCAAGCCTTCCAAGAAACCAGCATCAGGGGGAATAAAGCCAGCATTCCCGACGACTGGCTCTAGAATGACACCCGCAATCTCCTCTGGATACGCTTCAAATATCGCTTTAACTGCTTCGAGGTCGTTGTAAGGAGCTGTTACGGTGTTGTTAGTCGCAGATTTGGGAACGCCAGGAGAGTCAGGCAAGCCTAAGGTAGCAACACCCGAACCCGCTTTAACGAGCAGCATATCCGCATGACCGTGGTAGCAGCCTTCAAACTTGAGAATTTTGTCACGTCCGGTGAATGCCCGCATCAGGCGTATCACCGCCATGCAGGCTTCCGTCCCAGAGTTTACAAACCTCACCATCTCAATGCTAGGAACGGCATCAATCACCATTTCGGCTAGCACGTTCTCCAGCACAGAGGGAGCGCCAAAACTCGTACCTTTCTCTAAAGCATCGTGCAGGGCGGCAATCACGTCCGGATGAGCATGTCCGCAAATCGCCGGACCCCAAGTTCCTACATAGTCAATGTACTGGTTGTCATCCACATCCCAGATGTAGGCACCTTTGACTCGGTCAAAGACAATGGGTTGTCCTCCCACCGACTTGAAAGCCCGCACAGGGGAACTGACTCCCCCAGGCATCAGCTTTTGCGCGGCGGTGAAGATTTGTTCTGATTTGGTGGTTTTGATGGTTGTATTGACCAAGTTTTTCTCCTTAACCTTAAATAGGTCGTTTATACGTCTCTAGTTGTAGATCGAGGTAGGTCTTTCACGACCTCCTATGCTAGATGATTATCTTACTCAGGAAATTTTGAGAATATGCGATACAAAACGAATCAAGATTGACCTTGAGCAGTTCGCCTTCGCTTGAGTGAGGCAGCACAGGATTTGTATAGAAGTGCTTACCAAACCAATGCTACCGAGAAGCACGCAAGATTCACCGACTTGAGGAGCAAGAGTTGGATTGGTTTGTTAACTGCCCCTATGTCCACTGCTCGACGGATAGCAACGCTTCACCGAACTAGATGACCGTCTGCAATGATATCGTGGACGGATGAGTCATTTTGTGGGATGTCCCCCCTTATGTTGTCTGCATCTGAACCCAATTCATTACACCAATCTATTCCCGTTGAAGCAATTCGCTACGATGATCGGGGGCTAGTGCCAGCTATTGTGCAGGATTATTTAGATGGCACGGTTTTGATGATGGCTTGGATGAATCGGGAATCCCTGCAAAAAACCCTTGAAACAGGGGAAACTTGGTTTTGGAGTCGCTCTCGTGCCGAGTTGTGGCACAAGGGGGCAACATCCGGTCATTTGCAAAAAGTGCGATCGCTTCGTTATGACTGTGACAGCGACGCCTTACTCGTTACCGTTGAGCAACTTGGCGATATTGCCTGTCACACGGGAGAACGCAGTTGTTTTCATCAAGTGGATGGCACAAAAGCAGCACCCCCAGCCGATACATTATCTCAAGTGTTTGATGTAATCTGCGATCGCCGCGATAACCCAGCAGATGACTCCTACACCTGCAAGCTTTTTGCTGGAGGAGATAACAAGATTCTCAAGAAAATTGGGGAAGAGTCAGCCGAAGTCGTGATGGCCTGTAAAGATGATGACAAGGATGCGATCGCATCTGAAGTTGCCGATCTGTTCTATCACACCCTCGTCGCTTTAGCGCACCACGGCGTCGAGTTGAAAGCCGTTTATCAAAAATTGCAACAACGCCGCAGGTAGTTCTTCCTACGGCGTTGCAGGGTGACCAAAGAAGGGAACTTCTTAACAGGAAATAGGGAACTGCTCGTTTCCTCGCTGTTCCCTATTCTTGGCGAAATTCCCCTTGAACTGGGTACAAGCCCCCACTAAGAAAGTGGTCGGCGTTTGTTGCGGGTTTAAATTCCCCACCATACGCCTTGACTGTTCCCCGTTCCCCGTTCCCTGTTGCCTTTAAGAGATGATTTGATTTGGGGTAATTCATGTTTACCCCATTTTTACTATTGGTTAGGCAGCAGTTTGCTGGAGTAAGCGTCTACCTGAAAAGCAGGGGTGCGATTGCTGTAATCGGTTTCAGTGCCAGTAATAGACTCAGCGAGTTTCTCAAAAGACTCAGAACGCCAGTTACGTTCATGGATGGGCTTAGATTGTTCGCCCCGGAAGTAAGCTTGAGTGCCAATCAGTGCAACAGCAGCCCAACCAACAACGAATAGGGCGATTAGGATAATCATGGCAGTTCCTCCGTCAGCTTTGTTTAGTTTTGCAACTCTTTATGTAAATAAATGTAACTTTACTTTTACAAAGCCGTCAAGTTACGGTAAACACCCCAATAGGTAAAGTTAACCTCACCTGGGTGTCATGAAGATTATGCTGCTGAAGTTGCAGTTAGAGGTTTGTGCGATCGCTCAAGATTTCGCAACCCGTTTCAGTCACAAGTACGGTATGCTCAAACTGAGCTGCTAGGGAGCAATCGACAGTCTCCATCGTCCAGCGATCGCTTAACAGGCGCGTATGCTTAGAACCCGCACTGAGAATGGGTTCAATCGTTATCGTCATACCAGCCCGTAGCTTCACATTTGGCATTTCACGAGTACGGAAGAAGAACACAGACGGTTCCTCGTGGATATTCCGTCCCACACCATGCCCCGTTAAATCTTCCACAATGCAAAAGCCATTGGCTTCCACATGGTCTTGAACAGCACCAGCAATATCCAACAAATAATTTCCCGCTTTGACTTGCTCAATCCCTACGTAAAGCGCTTCCTCTGCAACGCGAATTAATTGGGCGGCCTCTTCAGAGACTTCACCAACGGCCAGCGTAATGCAAGAATCACCTTGAAATCCTTGGTAGCAAGCACAAGTATCCACCTTAAGCACATCACCATTGCGAATCGTTCGCTTAGGACTGGGGATGCCATGCACGGCTTCATGATTAATGCTGGTACAGAGAGTAGCAGGAAAACCACGATACCCCTTCAGACTAGGAATTGCCCCCATCTCTCGGATGCGCTTTTCAGCATAAGCGTCCAAGTCTGCCGTCGTCATACCTGGCTTAACTCGCTCTGATAGTTCTTTCAACACCGTTGCCACAATCTGCCCTGCCTGACGCATAATCGCGATTTCGCGTTGCGATTTAATTTCAATCCCACGGCGTTGCTTCTTGGTAGGGGAAGATTGAGGAGATTGGGAAAGGAGTTCGCCTAGAAGGTTCATGATTTTACGAAATAAGTTCGGATTGCTACATTAGCATAACCTATCCTACCCTAGCATCTCGTGCGAAGTGATAGGGTGAGGCGTTACCATACGTACAGTAGACACAACCAAAGAAGACTCGAATGGGTGGTAAAACTTCACTAGCTGGTGTGACAACTTACATTCCACCAGAGTGGAAAAAAGAGCTGGAAGAGTGGGCGGAGGAAGAAGAACGCTCGGTTTCTTGGATACTCTTGAAGCTGATTGGCAATGCACTCGAAGAGCGGCGTCAGAATGCACAACCTGTAACAAACTCAGAACTTCTCGTAGCGACTGGCAGCGAAACCAAGACAAAGTGAACGGAAGTTATCACTGGAAGTCTGCAACGCACAGTTCTATGCCTTACGATCGCAAAATCTCAGATTGACCAAAGCTATACTTGTGGGCGATTTTCCCATGCACTAAATAAAATTTCTGTGGATTTATCTAGGCTGAAGTGGACTAAGAATATCAAAGACCCTGAGGGCAGATGGGCATATCAACCTTATCGTGGCGCAGCGGTGGTAATGGAGTTGCCAGAAGCAAGAATTTTTGGCTTGGGATGGAACGGTAAAGATAGAGACAATGCTGGGAAACCTCGAAAAGGTGATCTAATCCTCTTACACCAGCAAGCCAAGGTGACACATATCGTTAAGTTTTTAGATAACGAGGTTTACAGTACCAATTCTCCTGACTGGGTCTATCGTGTTGTACGAGCTGTATGGACTCCTCCCTTGGGTAAAGATTGGGCTACTCTTCCTCATCAGAATGAAATCTTTGGCTTTGATGTCTTCATTATGGATGGGTTAGCTCATAGTCTTGAAGAACCTGGCAAAATGTCAAAATTTCACGAGCGTTGGGAGAAACTGGAAGACTTTCAACAGCATTTAGCTACAGAGCTTGCAAAAATTTCTTAGTAACTTGCTGAAATTTTACTGTCGCTCGGTTTTTCGCTCCAGTTCTAAGTCATCCCATGATGTTGGATCGTTTAAAGGTTCCAGGTGAGTCGTGACGAATGTATTCGGTAAGGCTTTTGCGATCGCTAACTCAATTTCCTCACATAAGTGATGGCCGCGCTTCACCGTCCACTCTCCAGGTACCAGTACATGAAATGTCACGAAGCGACGCGCTCCAGCTACTCGCGATCGCATCGCATGAAACTGAATTCCCCCCTGTTTGTAGAGTGCTAATATGTCAGCAACAATCTGCCGATCCTGGGCAGGTAACGCTGCATCCATTAACCCCGAACCTGTTTCCCGCAGGAGCTTCCACCCCGTCCATATGATATTGGCTGCCACGATGAGAGCGACGATCGGGTCTAGTACCAGAATACCCGTTACTTTCACTAAGACAACGCCTAATAAAACTCCACCGGAAGTCCATACATCCGTCAATAGGTGATGTGCGTCAGCTCGTAAGGTAACAGACCTTAACCGTTTGCCAGCTTGCAGCAGGATGAGGGCAGCGCCACCATTAACGGCTGTGGCTAAGAGCAAAATAGCCAATCCCCATCCCACCTGTTCTAAGGGTTGTGGATGTAGTAAGCGACCCCACGAGGTATAAGCAATACTGGCGGCAGCAATGATAATCAGTCCGCCCTCCAGCCCGCTAGAGAAATATTCAGCTTTGGAATGACCGAAGGGATGTGTCTCGTCAGCGGGCTGAACAGCTCTGGTGAGGGCCCATAACGCCACTACAGCTGCCACCAAGTTGACAATGGATTCGATCGCATCCGAGAGTAACCCCACTGAGTTTGTCAGAAAATAGGCTCCAAACTTCAGAGAGAGCGTAACGATTGCTGCGGCAATTGAAAGAAAGGCGTAAGAACGTGGGGAAGATCGGATAGTAGCCATACCTCACAACCGGGAAAGCTGTGACAGTGTATTGTAACTTAAGTTATGCGTTTGTTTTCTGCGATCGCATCCCTCATAAGTGGTTATTAGTTGTTAGTTACTAAAACTTCTCAGAAATTCCCGTCCGTAAGTAGATGAAACCGGAGGAGAGTGTCTCGTAGTTTATATGTGAGTTAACAGAAAGGCAAGGAGGAGTGAAATTCCTTAAAAAACACAGTGTAGTTACACCGTTCCTTGCCTTAAAGGATATATTCTCTAACTCCAGTACTCTCCTAGTAACCCAACAAGGAGCTATCAGTATCTATGGCCAATCAAGAGCATCTCAGTCTATTTATGAAAGATGTCATTCTCTGGAATCGGTGGCGACAGAGCAATCCTCAAATTAAGCCTGACTTCAGGGATGCGAACTTTAGTGGGAACGACCTGAGAGGGCGTAACTTTAGTGGTGTTGACCTTACTGGTGCTGACTTTCAAGGAACTGACCTGATTAAGGCGGATTTTAGCTCCACAGACCTTAGCGAAGCTGACCTGAGTAATACCGATCTCCGGAAAGCGAAACTCGTCAACTCTGAACTCGATGGAGCAGATCTGAGTGTGAGTAATTCTAGAGGGGCTGACCTGAGTAATGCAGATCTGCACGAAGCAAACCTAATCAAAGGAAATTTTGAGGAGACTGACTTTATCGGGGCTGACCTTAGAGGAGCTGACTTGATGGGTGCTGACTTTAGCAACGCTAGTCTCATCAAGGCAAATCTCAGCGGTGCTGACCTCAGTAGTGCCGATCTCAGTGGTGCCGATCTGATCAGAGCTGACCTGAGTGGCGCATCGCTCATCGGCGCTAATCTCAGTGGTGCTAATCTAACTGCGGCTAATCTCACAGGTGCCAACCTGACCAGCGCTAATTTGACAGGAGCAACTATGCCTAATGGTGAAATTCACGAATAATACCTGTCAATCGCAAAATTTTTCCCCTGAGTACGACTTAATGTAGTGAATTCAGAATCAAAACTGGGGAGGAGAAGCTTTCCCCAGTTTTTGCCGTTGCGATACAACTATTACCCTAGACCGATATCTAGGAGCATCATGACGACAAAACCTACCATGACCCCGATTGTTGCTTCTTGCTCCCGACCTTTACTGTGAGATTCTGGAATAATTTCGCCGCTGATTACAAATAACATGGCACCAGCAGCAAACGCCATGGCTAACGGTAAAATTTGCTGTGCGATCGCAACTACGCTAGCCCCAATCAATCCACCAATTGGTTCTACTAAACCAGTCAGGAGAGAAACACCAAGAGCATATAAGGCAGAGTACTTCTGTGCAACTAAGGACACAGCCACTACTAACCCCTCTGGCATATTTTGCAAACCAATACCTATAGCTATCGGAAAACTGTTAGTGAGATTGTTCGTGCCAAAGTTGACGCCGACGGCTAAACCTTCAGGAAAATTGTGGATAGTAATGGCTGTAATAAATAGCCAAATCCGCTTAAGATTTTCCGCATTGTTAACACCTTCTTGTCCTTTAACAAAGTGTTCGTGAGGGATATATTTGTGACCCACTAGCAAGAACACTGCTCCCAGAAGAACGCCCACAGACATGAGTAAGGCAGCTTCTATCTGAGAAGCACCTTGCGCGATCGCTGCTTCTGTACCGGGAACAATTAGTGAAAAGGCTGACGCGGCCAACATAACCCCACCGCCAAATCCTAGCGCGATTGCTTGAAGCCTCTGTGTCAGTTTGATCGGTAATAAAACGGGTAACGCACCAATGACGGTGGCAAGACCAGTGACTAAGCTAGCCAGAAAACCGGCAAGGATTGGGGGCATTGGCTTTTTCTAATTGAACGTCCACCAACTGAGGCGATAATTCATAATTTACTCTTGATGGTGTGATGTTTGCCTAACCAATTTAGAATGAGCGAATTAACAGCTTCCGGTTTTTCATCATGAGGACAATGACCGGCGTTGGCAATCCCGACAAATTCTACATCCTTACCGTTCTCACCCTGCTGTTGGTAAACTGCTGCACCAGCAATTGGGGTCCAAGGGTCTTCTTCTCCCCAAATGACTAGTAGGGGACGCTCTACCTTTGGTAGCAATTCAATTGGGGAAGGACCAGGAGGAGCAGTGAGAACTGAAGCAAATACCTGTTGGGCACCAGGGTCGCAGGACGGCGTGTAGAGTAAGTCTACCAGTTCCTCTGTAATGGCGTCCGGATCGCGGTAGACCTGAGTTAGGGTGCGACGGATACGAGGTTTCTGGCGGATGAGGTTAAACAGGAGCGGTCCAGTAATTTTGGAACTTACCAACTTCGTAAAAGTGCCCATTACCAGTCGTAGCGGTAAATTTAGCTCATCAGGGCGGTGATTGAGGCCACCCGCGCAATTGATTAAAACACCTCCGGCACTCATTTCAGGATACTCGGCTACTACCATTAGGCTCAGCAGCGCTCCAATGGAATTACCAATGAATACAGTAGGTTCGGCGATGTGAGCTTCCCAAAAATCCTTCAACTGCCGTTGCCACAGCTCCAAGGTATAGGAGATAGTAGGTTTATCAGAACCACCAAATCCTAAAAGGTCAACAGCAAACACTCGGTAGCCATCTCCCGCTAGTGCAGGAATATTCTTGCGCCAGTGCCCAATGGATGCGCCAAAACCATGAATCAGAACTAGGGGCTTACCAGTACCCAGAACGGTGTATTGAATCTGGTAGCCTTGCCAATTCCAAACGTGCTTTTCAATCGTGTTTGTTAGTTGCTGTAAGGTCGTCACGGTATTTTATGAAGATTCTTTAACTCTTTATGATAGTGAAGTTTCGTGACATTCTCCCGACGCTCAATCGTCACGCGGTACTAGAAGAGTGTCTCGATGTGTCTGCGTTGATGAGAGCGCAGGGCGAGGGCACGAATTAGGTCAGCTAAATTATGCCAGCCCACTTCGTTGCGAGCTGCTCATCACCTAATTAAAGTAGCTAAGGTTCAACATGCGATCGCGGCTAGCGTCCCTTAGGTGATTCAATTGCGAGCGAGTTCTCATCCCCGCTTCAGCCGTCTCTACTGGCTTTTAGCCTTCGCTAGCCAAGGGTCAATTTTAGAAGCGACCATAATCCATCTGAGATCGTCCCTCTTTCCGATAAGATTAAAAAATGCTTAGAACCAGCTACTAGGGCTGGAGAGCTTCAAGTGCCTAGTTGAGGAACATTATATGAGCCAAGAGATTTTTGAGAAAGTCAAGAGCATAGTTGTCGAACAATTGGAAGTCGAGCCAGATGCCGTGACGCCTGAAGCGAACTTTGCCAACGACCTAAACGCTGATTCTTTGGATACAGTTGAACTCGTCATGGCACTAGAAGAAGAATTCGACATCGAAATTCCTGACGAGGCAGCGGAGCAAATTGCTACAGTTCAAGCTGCTGTAGACTATATCAGCAATAAAGTAGAAGCTCCGGCTTAAATTACTTCCCTGTTCACTTTCTAGTTCTGCGTTCTGGGTGTGTAAGCCCTGTTTTACTGGCATCATGACAAACTTTGAACTGAAACGCGTCGTTGTTACAGGTCTCGGCGCGATTACACCAATAGGCAACACGTTAGCTGAGTACTGGGAAGGGTTGTTAAGCGGACGCAACGGGATTGGTCCGATTACATTGTTTGACCCTTCTCGGCACGATTGCCGATTTGCCGGAGAGGTGAAAGGCTTTGACCCGCATCAGTACATGGAGCGTAAAGAAGCCAAGCGGATGGATCGCTTTGCCCAATTCGGGGTGTCTGCAAGCAAGCAGGCTATAGCCGATGCCCAGTTTGTAATTAACGATCTGAACGCAGAACAGGTGGGTGTAATTATTGGCACCGGCATCGGCGGGCTTAAGGTGTTAGAAGACCAGCAAGAGGTCTACCTCACTCGCGGGCCCGATCGCTGTAGCCCGTTTATGATTCCGATGATGATTGCGAACATGGCAGCGGGCCTGACCGCAATTCATACGGGTGCCAAAGGACCTAATAACTGTACCGTTACAGCTTGTGCGGCGGGTTCTAATGCTGTCGGGGATGCATTCCGCTTAGTGCAGCGAGGCTATGCTCAAGCGATGATTTGTGGAGGCACCGAAGCCGCTGTCACACCTCTGTCTTTAGCCGGTTTTGCCGCTTGTAAGGCGCTGTCGGTTCGTAATGATGACCC
>DATNPT010000550.1:0-6466 GCA_036703075.1 Chroococcales cyanobacterium | reverse complement strand
GAGGAACCCCTCTAGAATCATTCCTCTATCACCCGACTGCCAACGCTCAAATTTAGAGACTCGTCACTGAAACGTTAGTGGGTTTGTAGTTAGACCCCAACTTGTCAGCGCAATACCCAGCTTCGTAAGTTTGATTGGGCTGAATAACTTGTCCCCATTGCTCGGGTATTACCTGATAGTTTGTCCCTTGAGGGAGGAAGTTACCATTCCAGGCGTTAGTAATCTTTGCCTGATTAGGTGTAAACGTCAATTGCCAGTTTTGAGTACTCGCCGTCCCCTGATTGGTAACGCGCAGGTTAACGCAGAATCCCGTTTGCCAATCCGATTGAATCGCCGCTTCGGCTTTCAATTGAGCAGCACCTGGTGCAGGACTGGGTGCAGGACTGGGTGTAGGACTAGGAGAAGGACTGGGTGCAGGACTGGGTGATGGACTAGGAGCAGGGCTGGGTGACGGACTGGGTGATGGACTAGGCAATGGACTCGGTGACGGAGTGGATGAGGCGAGTAAACCTGGGACTGGTAGCAGCGTGTTGAGCAGTTGTTGTTTGGCGGCATCAACGGTTTTCCAGTCATCCAGGAGAATTCCACCTGTATCAGCACTGTTGGGATTCCAACTCCAGTACGTAAAGGATAGATTCTTTTGCTTGATGAAATCGACTAGCGATCGCTGCCAAATCCCTTCTTTGGAGCTACTATCAACTTGACGACCGCCAAACTCTCCAATCAAAATCGGCGCAATGCCTTGGGTTGCAATGTAATTAAATCCAGTTTCCCAGCGCACGGGTAAATTGTTGGGAAAATTAGCGTCGGAAAACCAAGGTTGATTGACTACTCCAGGCCCGTACTCGTGAGGAGAGTAAACCAGTTTGTTGGCGACATTTAAGCGTACTGGGTAGTTTTTAACGCCTTCTAAGTTGCCTCCCCACCAGTGTCCTGGCAGTTGCTGGCCTGGAACGTTCTTTTCTACACCTTCCACGACAATCAACCAATGAGGTGCGATCACTTGGATGGCATTGCCCGCTCGCTCCGCTGCCAGTCGCCAGTCAGTCGCTTGATTTCCGCTTCCCCAACTGGCTTGCCCGTGAGGCTCGTTTTTCAAGTCGGCTCCAACCACGTTTCGCTGATTTTTGTAATGATTGGCAAGCGCCGTCCAAGTTGCAATCCAGTCAGCTTCCGTATACCCGTCACCGTACCACAGTTCGGGAATTTGCTGGTCATTGAGCCGATGGCTGTCCAAGAGAATCATTAACCCTTGCCGTTCGGCTTCGGCAATCACCAAATCCATAACCTGCAACGGAGTTTTTCCTTGCAGATCGCCGTTACTACCGATGCTAAAATCAACACCGCTAATATTGGAAGAACTCAATGCTTGTACTGAATAGGGAAGTCGAATGACGTTGTATCCCAAGCTCTTGATCTGAGCGAGCATTTGCTTATAGTCTCTCGCCCACAAGCCATGAGGGACATGCAAATCCGTTTCCATGCCAAACCAGTTAACGCCTCTGAGCAAGACTTGCGTTCCAGTTTTGTCCACAATTCGGGAACCATTGGTGGAAAGTGGAGGTTCAATCGCTGAGGCAGCATTGGCTACGCCTTCCAGCTTTTGCGGAAAGTGTGAAAAAACAATAAACAAGAACGTCAAAACAGCGCTAATTCCATAAGATTGGATACAGCGTCTCAATCGGGAGAAACGATTAGTCGATCGCTTAAGCGGTTTGTGCTGAGGTTGCCGCCACGAAAGCATGTCTGCAATCGCTTTCGACCAGGGGACACCAAACCTGACACTCTTGCTTTGCGATCGTGAGCAGCCAAAATTAGTCAATAAGTTCCTGCACTCAGCGCGATTTAGCATCTGAGCGATGCGTTGAAAAATCTTAGTCATATAGAAAGGGTGGTGAATGAGTTGGCTAGGCAATACTGAAGCACTTGAATAGAATTTCAAGGCTTAAGTGGGCATCAACCATCAATTTGGTACTATGCTTCCTTAGTTAGAAAACCTGGCATACCTTCCGCAGGCTCTTTCGTGACTAGAAGCTAGGAGCAGATGGGGAAACACAACTAATCGGTAAGTGAATGCTGGATTGAAACGTGAAACACTCTACACAGAAAAACACAGCTCATATGTAACGCATGCTGGAGAACAAAAGTAGAGACCTGCAGAATCCACCCTAATCTAACCCACTGACTTGGTCAAACATTCAGACCCCGGAGATAGATCGCACATTGTCAAACTATTGAAAATCCGTCTTTAGATATAAATCTTACAAAAAATAAGGCAAAAAGTAGCGAAGTTAACAACTATACCAGTCAAGTACGTTAATCACCCATTGAATAATAGAAGAATTCAATAACCTTGCCTCATCCTGCTTAATTGATTAAAGGGTGGAGTGTCAACCTCGTCTATGATCTAAGCAGGAGCTAATTTCCCACGCTCAGACATGCAAAGACTATTAAGAGTCCATCCGAAGTACATTGAGGAAGTCAACTGGGCTTGGAAGCGTAAAAGTGATGCCTACGCTCAGGACATCGCTGACGAATTAGGGCGCGCTTTGACCCTTGTGATTGTTAATCTCTTCCTCAAAGGCGAGCCTGTCAATCGAGTGAATTTTATCGAAATCTGCCACTTTTTGGGGGTAAATTGGCGAGAAGTTGCTGGCCTAAGTTTGAACGAGAAGGGTAATACATCTTCCCTGATTAAGGTAGACACCAGCAACGCGATCGCACTTTATGACTTGTCTGAGGGAGAGAGTGAAGTCGATCAGGCATTGAAGGAGCTTGTTGGTACTCTCTGTGAAATGTTGCGTCGCCTGACTCGAAAAGCAGGAAATTTGCTCAGAGCCGATCGCACCAGTATCTTTTTACTCGATCGACAGACGAAAGTGCTAGGAACGATTATTGCTGATGATGGCGATGGGGGTTGCTTACTGATAGATATCCCTGCCGATAGAGGAATTGCCAGTCTTGCTGCCACATCTTTAGAAATTATTAACGTTCCTTTCGATGTCTACGACGATCCGCGATCGGAAGAGGCAAAAAATACAGATAAGAAAACGGGATATCGCACTTACACGATTCTGGCTTGGCCGTTGTTGAATCAGCGAAAAGATCTAATTGCTGTCGTTCAATTACTCAATAAGTTGAAACCCGATGGTAACCCAGAAGAGGAATTGCTTCAAAGAATTGATACGAATGGCTTTACTAAAGAGGATGAAGCAATTTTTGCTAAATTTGCCCCCTCAATTTTAAAAATTCTAGAACGATGCCAGTTCTGTTACCAACTCTATATCCAACTGAGAAACAAAACAGGTACCGATCGAGAAAGCGTTGCTCTCCAGCATGCCAAACTGATTGCAGAACTGAAGCGGCGGGAGCAACAATTGCGAAGGAGTTTGGAGAAAATTAGCTAGCGCATTGCAGCGAAAGATTCTCACCTGTTCTCTAGGCAGGGGAGAGAAGTTTACTGTGAAAATATCTTTCGTAGCTGGTTACAGGCTTGTTCGATCTTATCGATACTGCCAGGATTGACCAATCCGTAGTAGTCAAACACATAAACGCGATCGCTTTGAGTAGCTTTTAGCTTCCCCCAGAACGGCTCTGACTTGAATTTTTCTACAATTCCTTGTCCTGTATCCACTAACAGGAGAACATCTGGATTCGCCTCCAAGACTTTTTCTGCCGAGAGGGTGACGTACCCACCGACTGGGCTTTTCCCCTGTAAGTCCGCCACGATATTTTTGACCCCAAATTTGCTCAGCAAGTCTCCCGCCCAACTGCTTTTATTGGGTGCGAGGATAGGTTGACGGCTCACCAGCGCTAAAGTTGATAGGGATGAAGTGGTTGGTTTGCCCAAAAAGGTTTGATAGCGTGTTAAAAGAGGGGCTGGATTGGCACCGATCGCTTGAGCGAGTGTTTTAGTTAGACTAGCTAAATCGTCCCATTTGTCAATATCGGTAGCCAGGGTTGCAATGCCCAGTTCTTTTAATTTAGGCAGGATTTGAGCGTGAAAGTCTTTGTTGCCAACAACCAAATCCGGTTTGAGGGCAACAATTTTTTCTAAATTGGGGGGTGATTGACCTTTACTAACCTGGGTTATCCCCTGAAATCGGGCATCTTTATCGAACAACTTGCTGCCGGTGATGCCGACGAGTTTACTTTTATCGAGCTGACTGACAATATCAGAGGATAGGGAGGTGAGAGTGACGACTCTTTCGGCTACATTTGGAGCGGTATTCGAGTTGGCAGTTGGCGGGTTGGTGGCAGTATTGCAAGCAACTAAAACGACACTGAATAAGATTATGGTAAATGCGATCGCCCAACGACGAATCATAAAAAACTCCCAATCGAATTTGTGAATCTAAAAATAAGAGTTAACGGAATTCATTGACTCAACAAAGGAGTAACCGGACAAATTTGCAAACCAACTGGCGTCTGGAGAACGATCGCTTCAACCCCAAAAACCTGGGCAAGATTTTCTGGAGTGAGGACGGCGGGAGGTGCGCCGATGTCCCAAAGCCGCCCTTGCTTGAGCAGGGCAATGCGATCGCTATACCGTGCCGCTAAATTCACTTCATGCAGTACAGTGATAATCGACAGCCCTTGCTGCTGGTTGAGGTGTTTGAGCAGTTCGAGCAGTTGTAGCTGATAGTGAATATCTAAATAGGTTGTAGGTTCATCTAATAGCAGAACTTTTGGGTCTTGTGCTAATGCTAATGCTAGGAAAGCGCGTTGCCGTTCCCCACCGGAAAGATGTTCGACTGAGCGATCGCTAAATCGTTCAATCCCCGTCTCAACCATCGCCTCGTCCACTTTTTTGCGATCGTCTCCATCTAATTCCCACTGCCACCAAGCTTGATGAGGACTGCGTCCCAAACTCACTAGCTGCCGCACGGTTAACCCAGTAGGAACTGTTTGCTGTTGCGGTAAGATAGCCAGTTTTTGAGCCACGACTCGGGCAGGTTGAGAGTGAATGGCTTTACCATCCAGGATGACTATACCCTTTTGCGGTTGCAGGATGCGGCTGAGGAGTTTGAGCAACGTAGATTTGCCCGAACCATTCGCCCCAACCAAACTCAGCCACTCGCCTTGCTGAAGGGCTAAGTCAATTCCGTGAATAATCGGCGTCGTAGTGTAACCGCCGACAAGGTTTTGAGCTTCTAAGGGCATGATTTATCTTCTTACAAACTGGTAGTGGCAGCAGAACGCCGAGAGAGCAACCAGACAAACAAAGGTGAACCGAGTAGTGCCGTAACAGCCCCTACAGGTAACTCTACCGCTCCCAACCGAGACAGCATATCGGCAAACGTGAGAACTAAAGCACCACCGATTGCAGAAAATGGCAGTACCCAACGGTAGTCTGTACCCACGAGCAACCGCACGCCATGAGGCACGACTAACCCGACAAAGCCAATCAATCCGCCGACACTCACTGCACCGGCGGCAAGGAGGGTGGCGACTGCTCCAATGAAAAGACGCGATCGCATTAGAGAAAACCCCAATCCTACCGCCAAATCGTCGCCCAAATTTAAGATATTAACCGAGCGAGCCAGGAAACAGCCGCACAGCAGTGCTACCAGAATATAAGGGCCAGCCACTCTTACTTCTAACCATCCTCGCCCATTGAGACTGCCAATTAGCCAATTGAGCGCAGCTTGCACCTTACCATCATCGGCAAACAGAAGCATCGTAGACTGAATTGCACCAAACAGCGAACTAACGGCAACTCCTCCTAAAATCAGCCGTTCCACCGAAACGCCAGTACTCGTACGGGCAAGGACATACACAAATAAGGTAGTTAGGATGGCACCTACCCAAGCAGCGATAGGTAACCAAGCTTGAAATAGCCCCAACGTCACCAATCCCACAGCCACCAAACCCGCACCCGCAGAAATGCCCAATAAAAATGGATCGGCCAGTCCATTTCTCAACATCCCCTGGAGCAAGGCACCTGACATGCCTAACGCTGCCCCAACAATTAACGCGGCTATTGTCCGAGGCAACCGCAAATCCCAGAGAATCGTTTGGTTAATTGGCTCGCCTTGATGCAGTAATGCCTGCCACAACTGCCACCAACTCAGCGAAATGGCACCCGTCGAAAGGGAAATACCAACTACTAAAAGCAAGCTGCCTCCCAAGAGTACGCAAGCTGATAAGACTCGGTAGCTTAAAAATGCTTTTCGCAGTTGAGCAGGAAGCGATAAATTGAACAAACTCATTGATGCGACTAGAGAGGAATAGGACTAAGGATTGAGGATTTATAAACCGCCAATTCCTTGCGTAGGGGCAATGGCATTGCCCATTGGTGTCAACTGAAGCCCAGGCGACTAGAAGGAAGCTGTTGGCGAATTAGTGGAGGGTCAAGCCCCTCACCCAGCCGCTAAGTTAAAACTTCTTCATCTCATCAGAGTAGAGAGTCATAGAACATGAGAATTAACGATTTACTAGAATGACTTTTCCTCAACCATGACCC
>DATNPT010000547.1:0-7289 GCA_036703075.1 Chroococcales cyanobacterium | reverse complement strand
TTTCAAGCGACGGCATGTCTCAAACCCATCAATTCCGGGCATAATAATGTCCAACAAAATGACATCGGGACAATCGTGTTTCACCGTCTCGATCGCACTTTCACCACCCTGCGCGGTTAAAACTCTAAAGCCTTCACTGGTCAAACAATCACATAACAACCCTACATTGGTGGGGCTGTCATCGACGATCAGAACTGTACCTCTGTCAGCAGTGTTTAACACTCATCCATTCCCCGCCATGTATTTTTTCACAAATTCTAAAATTTGTTTTTCTTGAAAGCCTTTAGCCAACTGGCGCAGTTGTCTGGCAAACGGCACGAATTGCTCGTTGAGTTGTTCCAGTCTGTTGGCTTGTTCCTGGATACCTCGAATGTCACCCATCATGGCGAGCTCGTACAGGGCGCTCAGTTCTTCTAGCGGTGGAGCGACTAGCGCGTTAGCTCGGGAAGCGAGTGAGGAAGAAACGCTTCTAGTCTTCGGGAGAGCTTTTCGCACTTCTATTCGGGCAGGCGTCACTGGTGTTGGCACTTTACCCAATGCAGTAGCTTGTTCTGAATTACTTGATGTGGCTATCGCTGTAGGATTGGAAGGTGCGATCGCATCAACCTCGTTGACCTCCTCATAATTCCATTCAATCCCCAAATGCCTGCCGAGCTGTTCTAGGAGTTGCCCTGCTTGTACGGGTTTGGCAATGAAACCATCGCAACCGGCGGTTAAACACTTTTGTTGGTCGCCAGGGAACACGCTCGCTGATGTGGCGATGACGACAACATCCTGAAGAGCGGGCAACTGTCGCAGACGCTTGACAGCCTCAAAACCATCCATTTCCGGCATCACCATGTCGAGCAAGATCGCATCAGGCTTCACACTCAGCGCTTGATGCAGACAGTCTTTACCGTCTATCGCCTCCACAACTTCAAAACCTAATGGTGACAGCAAGTCCACCAGAAACGAGCGATTTTCTATTTGATCGTCCACGACTAGCACCCTGTAATGTTCCTGTTTTAACCCAATAATGTTGCCTTCGTCAGCCCTCGCATTTTCAATCTCTGGTGGGGAGACTGTCGGTAAATCCAAATCCAGCCAGAACACGCTGCCTCGACCTAACTCACTTTCTACATGCAGTTCGCCACCCATCAGTTGCACTAATTTTTTGCTAATCGCCAATCCCAATCCCGTACCTTCCGAGCGACGGCGAGAATCGCCAATTTGATGAAAGGGTAAAAAGATTTCTTTGAGCTGTTCTGATGCCATCCCGATGCCCGTGTCTTCGACGATGAAGCGCATTTTTAATGGGAAGTGGGAAGAGGACGAGGCGAGTTTTATTGAAGAATTCAGAGCATCTTCACATTCTGGTGTCAAAGTATCCTCTGCTTGCCGCACGTCTCCCCTCAAATAACCGGCTTTAAACGTAACCTTCCCAGTATCGGTAAATTTCACAGCATTGCCGAGGAGGTTAATCAGGACTTGCCGTAGACGTTTTTCATCGCCCCGCACTGTATTGGGGAGGGGTGAGAGGCTCTGATACTCAACGGTGATGTTTTTTTGTTCAGCATGGATGCGAACAATTTCGACCAGACTATTGAGAAATTGGGGGAACTGAAAATCACCTAAGCACAGTTCCATTTTCCTGACTTCGATTTTGGATAGATCGAGGATGTCGTTGAGTAGAGTTAATAAATGTTCTCCGCACTGTTGAATGATACCGAGGTGTTCCTGTTGTTTAGCACCTACACTGGGTTCGCGTTTGAGGATTTGGGTGTAGCCTAAAATGCCGTTTAAGGGGGTACGCAATTCGTGGCTCATATTCGCCAAAAATTCGCTTTTAGCGCGGCTGGCGACTTCAGCGGCATCTTTAGCTTGCTTGAGCGATAACTCGAATTGCTTGCGATCGCGAATATCCCGAAAAATGCCTTGAATGATTTTCTTCCCCTGAACTTCGACAGCAGTTGCCCTGACTTCCACAGGCACAGCCGTACCGTCTAGCTGGCGTAATTCAAGTTCCGCTTGAAAGACATTATCTGTTTCTATCTGCTGTCTGAAAATTTTCGTGTACTGGACTAGGCGCTCTTCGGGCAAAATCTCGGTGTGATGGCGACCAATAATTCGCTCTCGCGCTCGTCCGAGAATTTTTTCCGCCATCTGATTGGCTTCTAGGATAATTCCCGTGCGGGCATCCATCGCCACGATCGCATCACCCGCTAGCTCGACTAGTTTGCGATACTTTTCCTCAGCCTGCCGCAGTGCGGCTTCTGCTTGCTTGCGTTCGGTGATGTCTCGGTTGTACCAAATTCTGCCGTAGTAGATTCTGGAGGGAGACAGCACGGGTGCGGCATAGAGTTCGAGAATCCGACCATCTTTTAAGGTGAGTTCGCAGTAACTTGTTTGAGTGGAACGAGCATAAAGTTCCTGCACCTTTTCCTGAAGTGCCTGCGGATTTTTCAACTGCTCCAGCATCCAATCGAGCAGTTGTTGGGTGTTGCCAACTGGACACAGGTGAGCGGGGAGTTGCCACAACGTTTCAAACCGCTGATTGTAGGATGCAATCTGACAATTTTCGTCGATCGCGACAATCCCATCAATCGCTGCTTCTTGTTGGGCTTTGAGCATGGCATTGCTCCGCAGCAGTTCCTCTTGTGCATAGGAGCGTTCGATCGCAATTCTCGCCAGTTGAGTCGCTTTGGCGGTGAGTTCTTGCTCGTATCGGCTAGGAGTCCGTGATTTGGTATAGTACATGGCAAAGGTACCCAATACTTTTCCGACTGTGGAAAAGATGGGTATTGACCAGCAGGCTTTTAGGTCATACGAGAGGGCTAAATCCCGGTAGTCTGCCCATAAAGGCTCAGAGGCAATATCCTCAACAATCACGGGTTCCCCCCAATAGGCTGCCGTGCCACACGAACCGGCAAAGGGGCCAATCGGGATACCATCGATCGCTCGGTTGTATTCGGTAGACAGACTAGGGGCGGCACCGTGACGCAGACGGGTTCCGGTTTTATCTAGGAGGAGGAACGAACACCAACATTCTGGGATTTGCTTTTCAATCAACAGCGCGAGGATACCCAAAACGTCTTGGAGTTTGGCTCCCTTGGCAATGAGTTCGAGGATATGGTTTTGTCTGGCTAATAAGGCATTGACACGCTTGCGATCGCTAATGTCGCGACCTTCCGCCATCAGGAGAACAACTTGACCGCTATCATCCTTGCACGGTCGGAGTGAGAACTCAATCGCGATCGGGGCATCACCTCGACCTTTGACATCGACTTCATAACGCACAAACTTACCCTGCTTTGCAGTTGCGATCGCGCGCTTAAGCTGTTCCTGAGTGTCCTGTGAAATCGTCCACCACCGCACTTCCCAAAACGGACGATTTACGATTTCCTCCAATGTCTGTCCGCTGAAATCGAGTGCCGCTTGGTTGGCTTCCAATAAAGTGCCATCCGGTTGTAGTAGCACCGTAAATTGGAAGATATGGTCAAAGATGGCACGGAATCGCCGCTTATGCTCGCGCAGCGCTGCTTCCATTCGCTTGTTATCAGTAATATCTTGAGCTGTCCCTAAAATCTGATAGGGCAAACCATCAGCAGTTCTGGCCAATACCGTTTCGCGGCTTCTGAGCCAACGCCATTCTCCATCCTTGCGTTTGATGCGGTACTCGCTCTCAACCATGTCGCTGTCTTTGGCTTTACCCAAGTGCTGGAAATTTTCTCTCCAGGAAACGACATCATCCGGGTGCAAAAGACTCAGCCAGCCGTTCGCGTCCATTTGCTCCAGTTCTTGCACGGTGTAGCCCACTGTTTGGGCAAGCGGAGGATTAATGTAGAGGTTACGTTGAGCGACTAAGTCATAGATGTATACCAGAGCTGAAGTTGTCTCTAGCAGGCGTTGCATCAAATGCTGACTCTGCCACAATGCAGTAGTCTCTGCTAACTTTTGAATGTCAACTTCCCGTTCTAATCGCTGATTTTTCTCACTGAATTCCTGCGCTTGCTCCGCCACGTTTACCTCCAGCCTCAGCTTTTGATTGTTCTAATTTAGGGTGAAATTATTGCGATCGCTCAGTCATCTCCTGCTTTCATCACATCAGATATAACAATCCTAATAGCAGAGGAAAACCCACGGTTAGAAGCGGAAGTTAAGGGATAAGTCAACCATCTATCAATTCATCCTTTGTCTTGGTACTTACGAATACAGGTTAGCTTAACACTAGACCTATTCTTTTGGTAGAAGTTAGCTGACGCTGTAGCTATTATTCTGCTTAGGATAAAAAAAGTTAGTTTTGAGTTCTAATACCACTAGAAACGAAATAATTCATAGTTCTAACATTTGCTGACTATCCAGTTTAACAAGGTTAAAAAGGTTACTGTAAAAGCTTCCTTGCCCTCTGCATAAGCGCTTCTAATATGCCCTATTCAACGGCTTAAAGAGGCAGCGAGAGCAAGATTTTTGAGTTTTGCCAGAGTCAGAGTGATTTTACTCATGCTAAACGACAATATTGATTTCGACAGCAGGCAAGTCATGTATCAAGAAATCCTTCTCTCCAAAGCCTTGACGCTTGGCGCACTTGCCTGGAGAGGTTACCAGTTGAAAGGCCCAGGAGCAGTTGTCGTTTATGGGTTAAAGGAGAGGAAAACTTCTTCTGAAGAGAGTATTGATGCCCAAATCATTTATCTCTCGAAACAGGAAGCTATCCAAAATTATCCAGAAGCAATTAGGTTATGCGAGTTGTTAGATGAATACGAGCCAAATAACGAAATGGTTGTTAGTTTTATTCACACTGAGGATAGATGGATTGATTCTTACCAACTGACTCTAGAGATACCACTAATAAAGTGCTTCATCTTAGAACAGGAGCAATTGCTCTCCGTGTGACATTTCTAGCAGTCAAGAATTGAACTAATTAAATTTGCGTTCCTAATCATAGCTACTCGCAAAGGATCGACTCATGAACTCCAACCCACTCAATGGCAATGAATTATTTGACAATCAACTGATAACATCTCCTGCTGACCCCTATTCGGTGACTCAACAGCTCTCCGAAAACGTCATTTTGACGACACTAGACGATCTCTATAACTGGGCGCGTCTCTCTAGATTGTGGCCGTTACTGTACGGTACGGCTTGCTGCTTCATTGAATTTGCAGCCCTGATTGGCCCGCGTTTTGACTTCGACCGATTTGGCTTAATTCCTCGTGCTAGCCCGCGCCAAGCTGATTTAATCATTTTGGCAGGTACCTTAAACATGAAGATGGCTCAACCAACGCTTCGCCTTTACGAGCAGATGCCTGAGCCTAAATACGTGATTGCTATGGGAGCCTGCATGATTACGGGAGGTATGTTCAGTGCTGATTCTTACACGGCGATTCGAGGGGCGGATAAGATTTTGCCAATTGATGTTTATATCCCCGGATGTCCTCCCCGTCCAGAAGCAATCATAGATGCAATTATTAAGTTGCGAAAGAAGGTAGCCAATGAATCAATGCAGGAGCGAGGCAAAATTCAACGAATGAATCGCTACTACAGTACTACCCACAATATGAAGCTAGTTCCCCCCACCGCCGTGGCTGGCAAAGACGCAACGTTACCTTCTCGTCAGCAACCACCCAAAGAGTTGGTAGAGATAATGGGAATGCCGATACCTCCTGCTCTTCAGACTGCTCAAGAGCGAGAGTTGAGTCGGGAGTAGAAAATCCTGACATCTATTAAAGTAATTACAGTTTAAGCCAAAGTAAAGTGCTGTGAAGAGGCTTCCTAGTGGAAGCCTCTTGGTATAAGCTACAGCATACTGATTAATCTAAACGCCAATTCCTGGGTATAGGTGAGTTGATTTAGTATAGACAGACTCCAGTCAAGACGCGATCGCACACTAGAAAAAGTGACTTTTTGTCGTAGACATAGAGACAACCAGATTGCAAGTTAAATGTACGACAACTTAGTTTCTCAGTGTAGTGAGATCGGCTACTCTTAATACCCTATTTGTATCCTGCTGCCTGTAGTGTAAACAACCTCGCGTAGCGTCCTCCAAGCTGCAATAACTCCTGATGAGTTCCCTGCTCGATAATTTCTCCATTTGCCATCACTACAATCGTGTCAGCCATCCGCACGGTAGAGAAGCGATGAGAAATTAAGACAACCATCTGATTTTGGGTAATGGTGCGAAAGTGTTCAAACACGCGCACCTCTGCTTCCGCATCCATCGCCGCTGTCGGTTCATCGAGTACCAGGATATCTGCACCCGTCCGCATAAACGCACGGGATAGGGCAATTTTCTGCCACTGGCCTCCCGATAGTTCTTGCCCTCCCTTAAACCATCGACCCAACTGAGTGCCGAAACCCTCTGGCAGCACTTCAATGAAGGGTCGAGCCATGCCTTTTTCCGAAGCCACTTCCCAGCGCGATCGATCTTCCAAGTAGTTGACATCTCCTACACCGACATTCTCGCCAACTGTAAACTGGTAGCGAACGAAGTCCTGGAAAATCACGCCAATTCTTCGGCGCAGTACGTCAACGTCCCACTCTTGTAAATCCAAACCATCGAGGAGGATACGCCCAGAATCTGGCGTGTAGAGTCGGGTTAAAAGCTTAATTAGGGTAGTTTTTCCCGAACCATTCTCACCCACGAGCGCTAATTTCTCTCCTGGTGTCAGATGCAGCGAGATGCTGTTTAAGGCGGGTTTTAAACTTCCTGGATAAGTGAACGATACGTTTTCAAAGCGAATACCATCTCCTGGAAGTACACCCTTGGTCACTTTTCCTCTTGGTTTAGGGACATCTTGCTCTAAAAACTCGTAGAGATTAGAGAGATAGAGGTTATCCTCATACATCCCACCAATCGAAGTCAACGCATTAGCAAAGGTGGATTGTCCTTGCCGGAAGACGGTTAGATACATCGTCATATCCCCTAAAGAGATGCGACTAAAAATGGTTTCTACGACAATCCAAGCGTAGGCGGCATAAAACGTGGCAGTACTCAACAAACCTAACAGGTAGCCCCAAAACCCCCGACGGATGGTCAAATCCCGATCTTCGCCATAGAATCGCTCGAAGTTACCCTGGTAGCGTTGCAGCATCGTCGATCCAAGCTGATAAAGCTGAACCTCTTTGGCGTAATCTTCGCGAGCTATCAATGTTTCTAAATAGTGCTGCTGTCGAGTTTCGGGCGAGCGCCATCGAAACAAACGAAACGCTTGGCCAGCAAAACGAGTTTCGGCAATAAAGGGCGGTAAAGCTGCCACCAGCAGCACAATAACAGCCCAAAATGAAAACTTCAGCAGTAAACCGCCATACGT